>PMIW01000099.1 GCA_003158365.1 Ignavibacteriota bacterium
AAATTTGCATGGATAAATGACCCGGAAGGAAATTATATTGAGTTGTGGGAAGACAGCTCTCTTAACGAATAATTAGTAATGAGTATTGAATAATAAAGAGCATAAAACCGAATTCATTATTTCTATTTTTTGATTTTAAATTTTTAAATTAATTTATAAGGAGTATTATATGACGTTAATATTAAACCGGAATGACGTAATATCGGTATTGCAGATGCAGGATTGCATGGATGTTGTAGAGAAAGCATTTGCAGAGCTTGCAGACTGAACAGCCGTGCTGCCGCTGAGAACAGGGATTAAGCCGCCTGACGGAATTTCGCTTTATATGCCTGCTTATCTGAAAGAAATGGGGGCGTTAGCCTGTAAAGTGGTTACTGTATATAAAGATAATCCTGCAAAATATAATTTACCCACCACCATAGGAAAAGTTTTACTGCAGGATATTAATACCGGCGATGTAATTTGTATTATGGACGGCGGATATCTTACTGCAGTAAGAACAGGTGCAGCAAGCGGTGTTGCAACAAAATATCTTGCACGCGAAGATAAAAACCAGGTGGCAGGAATTTTCGGCGCGGGTGTACAGGCAAAGATGCAGCTGTGGGCAGTTGCAACTGCAAGGGATATTGGCAAGGCAATCGTATATGATATTTCAGATGAAGCAATGTCGAAATTTATTTCTGAAATGAGTTCTAAATTAAATATAGGAATTGTGAAAGCAAAATCTGCGGAAGAAGTACTACAGGCAGATATTATCTGTACGGCATCTTCATCGGCCTCACCGCTTTTTGACGGAAAGCTTGTAAAAGACGGAACGCACATAAACGGAATCGGCAGCCATTCACCGGGTGCTCGCGAACTCGATACGGAAATTATCAAACGTTCATTGTTCATCGGCGATTCGCGGGAAGCCTGTTTCAGCGAAGCAGGAGATATTATGATTCCTTTGAAAGAAGGCGCAATAAAAGAATATCATTTTTATGCGGAGCTTGGAGAAATAATTACGGGTAAGAAAAAAGGGAGAGTTAACAAAGCGGCAATAACATTATTCAAATCAAACGGGCTTGCCATTCAGGACGTTGCAACGGCGAAGATAGTATTTGAAAAAGCTGTAGCAAAAGGTATTGGAACAAAAGTAGAAATATAAATTATAATTATAAACACTCGTTCCCAAACCCGCACGACGGGTTGTCGGCTTAGTTTGGGAACGGGTTGTAATTCTAAATTATTTAAGCAATATCATCTTCTTTATATCTGTAAATTCACCAGCCTGCATTCTGTAAAAATAAACTCCGTTTGCAAATGATGCAGCATCCCACCTTATTTCGTAAACTCCGGTCGATTGTTTTTCATTTACCAGAGTTTGCACTTCTCTGCCGAGTATATCATATATTTTAAGAGTTACAAAACAATTTTTTATTATCTGGTATCTGATATTCGTACCGGGATTGAAAGGATTCGGGTAATTCTGATATAAGCAATATTTATCGGGGACTTTGTTTAAAACAGGTTCGATTTTCACTAATAAATGCGGAAGTTCGTGATTCCAAGTCGTTGCAATTTCGGCAGAATCCAATGCCCTGTTATATAATCTGAATTCATCCATTTTTCCTTTTAGACCATATGTTGAAAATAAATAACCGCCTATATTAAGTCCGTATCCGGGAGCAAAAATATAATTTCTGTAACACGAATCTACAAACACTCCATTTTTATATATTTTAATTGTGGAGTCTCTTTTAACAAAATGAAGAACATATTGTCCCGGCATTGGGCATGATACATCAATGTTTGGTTTAGTTCCGCATCTTAGCGATACAATATTTGTTCCTGCCGTACCGCCAAATAAGCATCTGAATTGTGTTGCCCAGTTATCACCGAATAAATAAAAAGTAGTTGAAGGACTAATTTCGACTAAGTCTTTAATCCAAAAACTTATTGTCCAGTTTGTCCCAACCGTAAATGGCCATCCTGTATTTACAATCGCACCAATATCACCTGCTCCGCTTAGGCAGGAATCGTACTGACCATCGGGACTGAATGATAAACCTACTAATGGGGAAGGATTAAATCCCACGGGCACACTCCCAAAATTCGGAGTAAAAAGTGAAGGTGATGTTGTGTTATTTTTGAATTTATAATAAATCAATTCAGGTACATTATAAACATATATTCCCGGAACACTACTTACAGCGCTGCTGAATACACTTGTTTTCGGATTGCAATATCTGTCCACGGCCTTTACCCAAAAGTAATATGTGGTTCCGTTAATAAGGTTATACACCATGAACGAAGTGTCCGGATGATTTACGTTTGAAATGAATGATGCAGTATTAGGATTGTTTACAAGGTTATAATAAACCTTATAATAATCTATATCTATTTCAGAATTCCTGTTCCATTTTAGTAATACTTCAGTATTTCCGGGTGTAGCGGTAAAATTCGAAGGAGCCGAAGGTGATATGGAATCTGCGACCGGCAAAATACGATAAGTCGGAGCGGGACTGACCGTATTTTTTACATAATATAGGAAATCAGGAATTCCGTTTATATGTAATGAATAATATTGTGTAGGAAAAGAATTCTGACTGCACATATTCTGGTGCCTGCCTTCTACATATGTCAGATGCTGACTTGTTTGCGTGCTCCAGCCATTATAGTACATGTCATTTACCCCATTGAATACCGCCATCACATAATCGTGGTTACTTTGCAGCCAGATTGGAGTACTTAACTCGTTATAATTGTATTGTCCGGGAACTCCACCATCTACGATTAACTGTCTCAGAATTGACTGTGTCTGAAAATCAAACAAAGTTACATACCTTGCAGTGGAATTTGGTACCCGTTTTCCCAGGTGCGTGAGTAATACATCCTGGTTCGGGTAAAATCTGAATCCTCTCTGGCAGCTGCTTACTGTCCAGGAAGTATCCATAATCAAACTATCCGTAGATGACCAGGGTCCTTCGAATACATTCAATGTAGACAGACTAGGGGTCTCAGGTTTACCATATCTTAAATAAACTAGAATAGAATCATTAGGTCCGATTGACGGAATTTTTAACCAGATTTTTGTGCTGTCCGTGTTAATATATCCTTCGAGATAATGCAGCAGATATGATGTTGCATTACAATCTGTAGTAAAGGCTATATCGCTGCCATCTCCCTGCATCATGTTGGAATCAATCAGATTGTAAGTATTTAATTTAATTAAAATCTGAATATTTGTTATCTGACCGGTAGAGTTATTTTTTATATAAACCGGGTTTTCATAAACATACTGTGAATATGAAATATTAATCATGGATAGCAGCAGAACCTGGAAAAAGAATAACTTTTTCATAATAATTCTCCTGTAAATAAATGTTAAAGTTGCAGGGACAATCTCAGTATTTTTTTATCTTCGGATATTAAATTATGCAATTCATAATTACATAATCAATTTATATCCTACAATTAGAAAGAAGTGTAAGTAGGATTTTCAATTCATACCAATACTATATGCCGGTATTCCCTGAATAATATATCAATTTTACATATTATTTCTTTAAATTACAAGTATTATTATTAGTGAGGAAGTTGTATCAAAAAGTGAAAATTTCTATAAAAAAAAACGAAGAATATTAATTCTTCGCTTTTTTTAAAATCAAAAACAATAAAACTATTTTCAATTTTTATTTCTTTGAATAAAGCTCTATAATTTTCAATATCACTTTTGTTGCTTTTTCCATCACATCCAGTGATACGAACTCGAATTTTCCGTGGAAGTTCAGACCGCCTGCAAAAATATTAGGGCAGGGGAGTCCCATGTAGGAAAGCCTTGCGCCGTCAGTTCCGCCTCTTATCGGAACTACAACAGGTTCTATATCAAGTTCTTCCATTGCCTTTTGCGCAGTATCAACTACATGTATTACAGGTTCTACCTGTTCTTTCATATTAAAATACTGGTCCTTTAATGCCAGTTCAATTACACCTTCACCGTATCTTTTATTGAGCAGGTCAACGCAGTCTTGTATCAATTTTTTCTTCTGTTCAAATTTTGCTTTATCGTGGTCGCGGATGATATATTTAAATGAAGTGGATTCGACCGTTCCTTCAAATTTTATAATATGGAAAAATCCGTCATACCCCTGCGTGAATTCGGGTCTCTGGTTAACAGGCAGCAGTGCATTTAATTCCATTGCAACCAGAATTGAATTAATCATTTTATCTTTTGAATAACCGGGGTGAACGTTTCTACCGTTTACTTTTAGTTTTGCTTCGGCAGCATTGAAGTTTTCGTACTCAAGCTCACCAAGCCCGCTTCCATCCATCGTGTAAGCAAAATCGGCTTTGAATTTTCCGACATCGAATTTATCAACGCCTCTACCGATTTCTTCGTCAGGTGTGAATCCTACTTTTATCGTGCCGTGCTTGATTTCAGGATGACTGACTAAATATTCCACTGCTGATATGATTTCCGTTAGTCCGGCTTTATCATCAGCACCAAGAAGCGTGGTACCATCTGTTGTAATCAAATAGTGCCCGATATGTTCATTTAATTCGGGAAAAACCGATGGTGACAGGACAATATTTTTTTCTTTGTTCAAAACTATATCTCCTCCCTTATATTTTTCAATCAGGTTAGGTTTAATATTTGCTCCTGACATATCAGGGGAAGTATCGAAGTGTGCAAGAAATCCTATAGTCGGAATTTTTTTATCAGTGTTTGCCGGCAGTGTGCCCATCAGATAACAGTTCTCATCAAGAGTAACATCTTTCAAGCCGAGCTTTACAAGTTCTTCTTTTACAATATTTGCAAGATCGAATTGTTTTTTAGTGCTGGGAGTGGTCTCCGAATTTTCATCCGATTGAGTATCTATGCTGACATACTTTAAAAATCTGTCTAAAAGTGTTTTTTTCATAGTCTTTCCTTTATTTATTTAAATAAAAAATGTTATTATCTGTATTTATATCGGGAATATATTTATTTCCAAGCGATATATAATCTACTTTGCCATACATCTGCTTATCGAAAGTTATTCTTGTAATACCGTTACTCCAGGCTTTAGTTGATTCATAAAATTCATCTGTTTCATCATTACCAACATACTTTATTTTAATATAAATCGGAACAGGATAGTTCCCGATTTTCTCAACTATAATTTTTAATCTTCCGTTTTCTATTTTAACTTCGCTGATTCCAAGGTCAGGATATCCGAATTCAAAATACCATGGATTGAAAAACCAATCCAGATTCTGGTCTGAAACATTTTTAAATGTGTTGAAGAAATCGTACGGAGTCGGATGTTTTCCGTTCCACCTTTTGATATATTCCTTAAGACACTTTGTAAATAAATCTTTCCCGAGAATATCTTTTAAAATGTCATAAGTGCAGGCGGCTTTCTGGTAAGCTGCAACACGGTATGAAGGTGATTTTAGCTGATAAGATTGAACCATTATCGGTACATCGAATAATGTGCCTGCATAATCCAGATAGCGTTTTACAATTCTCTCTCTTGAATCCACGCTGTCGGAATTTTTTGTCTGGAATTCCTGCGGCAGATATACAGCCCATCCTTCATCCATCCACGCATATTTCCTTTCGTTCGTTCCCATATAAAACGGGAAATATGTATGAGAAATTTCGTGGCTTGTAAGGTAAACGTCTGAAGAATGTTTTTCATTTTTAGAATCGTTCACCATCATGGGAAATTCCATTCCTCCGGAGCCGTTAAACGCAGTCATTGAAGGATACGGGAATGGAACTCCGGGAAGTTCTGTGGATAGATATTTAATAGCGTCTTTTGCAATACCACATACCTGATTGAATCCTTCCGATGCGGGATTATAAGCCGCATTTATTCTTACAAACCTGTTTGGTTCCACCTGCAAATCCGTAAAATCCCAAAAATAATGGTCGCTTAAGCTGAAAGCAAAATCAGGAACATAATCTGCTTTATAGTGCCAGGTGATTTTATTTTTATCCGCTAAAATTCTTTCACTTTTATTTTCTGCATTTATAAAACTTGTAATTTTGCCTTCTGATTTTAATATGTACAAACCATAATATTTCACTGTAAATATATCCTCTGGATTCTGCAGCTGGCCTGTAGCCCAAACTATGCAATTCGGATTATCTATATTAATATTTACATCGTAATTAGAAAAATCATTGTAAAATTCCACCTGTCCTGTGTAGTTAACATTATCCCACCCGTCAATGTCGTCATATACAGCCATCTGAGGGTACCAGTATGCAATCATATATGTTGTGGAGTCATATCTTCCCATTCGCGGACTCGGGCCTTTTGGTATTTCAAATGACCAGTCAAAATGAAGCTCAATCTTTTCATTTGGGTTTAAAGATTGTTTTATTTTTAAATTTGTACCGCTTCGTTCAGTATTCTTTGATATGTCAAGTTCTGCACCATTAATCTTTATAAGATTAATTTTCACTCCATCAGTAAAACTTTCTTTAGAGTAATCCCAGTCTTTAGAGTTTTCAGGTTTGTTGATATCCTGGTATAATCTGACAAGAAGGTATTTTAAGGTATCAGGGCTTTCGTTGTAATATGTAATTGTTTCGTGTCCTTTGAGTGTTCTTGTTGCAGTCGATAACTCCGCATCAATTTTATATTCGGAATGATTCTGCCAGTAATTTGTTCCCGGGTTACCGTCGGTTGAGCGTGTACTTTTCGCAAATGCTTTTTGGAATTCCAGCGGTACGTGCATACCGTTTTGAGAATAAACCGGAATTGCGAAAAATACAATTAAGACTGCTAATAAAATTTTTTTCAATTTTTTTTAAGTATTATATTATAGAAAATAATAAAACCATCAGAAAATATAAACTGATGGTTTTATCATAAAATTATTATTCATTAATCATTACTCATTAACTTTAGCTCTCATTGAATCCCAAATCATATATGATGCAATAAGAACAAACATTACTAATGCAAGAATTTCCGAAGAGTGTGATTCAAACCAGGCTTCATTTATATAATTTATTCCTGAGAATCTAAGCACAGCTGCAAATACACCCATCAATGCACCACCTGCAATAAAAC
>PMIW01000145.1 GCA_003158365.1 Ignavibacteriota bacterium
ACTATCGGATACTTTACATAATACAGCTTGTCTTTTAATTCTTTGAACTCAATTTCATCATCACTTAGCGCAGTCTTTGTCACCGGGTCCCAGTTAATTATCCTCTTACCTTTATAAATTAATCCCTTTTTATATAGGTCAACAAATACCTCTTTTACTGCCCTAGAGAGCCCGGCGTCAAGTGTAAATCTCTCTTTTGACCAGTCTACCGATACACCTAATTTCTTTAGCTGTTTTAGTATAATTCCGCCGTGCTTTTCTTTCCATTCCCATACTTTTTTTACGAATTCTTCCCTGCCAATATCTTCTTTCTTAATTCCCTGCGCAGCCAGGCTCTTTTCTACCATTAACTGCGTAGATATCCCTGCGTGGTCCATTCCCGGTACCCAGCATACTTCAAAACCCTTCATCCTTTTCCATCTGCAGTAAATATCCTGAATGGTATTATTTAAAATGTGCCCTATATGCAAAATTCCCGTCACATTAGGCGGTGGAATTACTATGGAATACTTTTTCTTATTTTTATTTATGGTAGATTTATAGACTTCCTTATCTTCCCAAAATCTTTGCCACTTTTGTTCGACTTCCTTTATTTCATATTTATTCGGTATTTCTGCCATTTATGTTATTTGTATTATTTTTTAATATTAATTCGTATGCTAAATTTAAATATGCTATAGCTCCGAGCGAATTTATTTTGTATAAACAAAGCGGCTTTCCGTAAAACGTTGCTTCATTCAAAAGGCTCGATACAGGTACATTTGTTTTCATCATGTACTCGTTATATCTTAATTTCAGTTCCCTCTCGGAAATTTCAGTAACCTTTGAATTTTTCTCGTACATTGTCATTAAAATTCCCTCTACATCTAAATCAGGATTTGATATTTCGTGTATCCAGTTAATATACTGGAACAGCTTATCAACCGCATCCAGCGATAAATGCCCGCATTTTACAGGTATCAAAACCGAATCCGATGCCGTCAATGCATTCGTAGTTATGCCTCTTAATACGGGCGGGCAGTCAATTATAATAAAATCATATAAATTTCTGACTTCCTTAAGCGCGTTTTTAAGAATTATCCTGTTCTCAGATGACTTTGCAAATTTTTCGTCGAGCGAAATTGAATTTATATTTGCCGGGACGAAATCAAGGTAATCGAGTTCAGTTTTGTGAATCGTGTACTGAATCGATTTCGTAAAACTGAATATCTCGAAAATTCCCGCTTTAATCTTATCCGATGTAAATCCCAATGCAATTGCCGCCGAACCAAAAGGGTCAACGTCTATCAGGAGCGTCTTCTTTTCTGCTACTGCAAGCGATGCCGCAAGATTTACTGCAGTGGTCGTCTTCCCTACTCCGCCCTTGGAAATGCAAACTGAAATTATTTTTCCCATTTTTTATAGATTACAATAATGAATCCTGTTGTTATTTATTGCCGCAAATGGTTTGCAAACTACTTCAAATCCATCGAACGGCGTGTTCCTGCTCTTCGATAAAAATTTATTTTTATCGATTACCCATTTTTCATTTTCATTAAGTATCGTCAGATTCGCTTTTTCGCCTTTTTTAATATGTATCCCGGGTAAATTCAATATCCTTCTCGGGTTAACCGAAATCTTTCTGACCATACTTTCAAAACTTATAACATTTTCTTTTACAAGATATGTATAACTCAATCCCGCACAGCATTCCAACCCAATAATCCCGAATGGTGCACCGGTCATCCCTTTTTCTTTTTCTTCTTCCGAATGTGGTGCGTGGTCAGTGCAGATTACTTCAATAATACCTTCAGCAATACCTTTCTTTATTTTCTCGATATCATTTTCCGTTCTCAAAGGCGGATTCATTTTAGCATTTGTACCGTATTTTTCTATATCTTTATCGGTTAATACAAAATGATGAGGACAAACTTCACTTGTAATATTTTCACTTTTGTATTTCCTTAGTATATCAAGACTGTCTCCGAAGGATATATGCTGTACGTGATACTTCGAGCCTTTTATTGCAAATGCATTCCTGACATCTTTTTCAATCACGGTAATTTCACTCGAAGCAGGAATCCCGTTTAATCCCAGCTTTTTTGAAACCTCACCCTCATTCATTACCCCGTTTTTCATCAATGCAGGGTCTTCACAGTGCTGTAAAACAGGAATCCCTGTTTTGGAGCTAATCAACAAAATCTTCCTCATTATTTCCTCATCATTCACTGCATTACCATCATCCGTAAAAGCAATAATCCCCGATTTAATCAGTTCTTCCGTATTCGAAATTATTTTCTTTCCATCCCTGTTTTCTGTAATGCATCCCGAAAAATAAACATCAACTAAAAAATCTTTTGACTTATCCTTTAAATCTTCTATAATTTTTTTTGAATCCATCGGTGGTTTTGTATTCGGCATGCATAGCACTCCAGTAAAACCCCCGTTCATCGCAGAATTGCTCCCGCTTAGTAAATCCTCCTTATGCGTCTGCCCCGGTTCGCGGAAATGCACGTGCATATCAAAAAATCCCGGCGTGCAGGTTAATTTACTGCCGTCTATTAATTCACAGCTTGCGTTTTTATCCGATGAAATATCTTCACCGATTTTATTTATTATTCCGTCTATGATTAATAAATCCAGTCTTTCATTTATATTATCATCGGGTGAAACTATCAGGATATTTTTAAAAAGAAGATTCATCTGGTTATGTGGGCAATACTGGACTCGAACCAGTGACCTCTTCCGTGTGAAGGAAGCGCGCTAACCAAACTGTGCCAATTGCCCTTTTACAAAATTAATTAATTTTAAAATTAACTTAAATGTATGATTTAATCATCCAATCAGGAAATTCCAGAGCAATGCATCGAGTATGAGTATCGTAGCCGCACAAATAACAAATGATTTAATCGTCGAAAGCCCCACGCCCTGCGCTCCGCCTTCAGTATGAAATCCTACAAAGCACCCGATATTGGAAATTGAAAAACCGAAAAATAATGCTTTTATTGAACCCGAATAAATATCCTTGTATTCCAGAGTTTTTCTGAACCCGTTCATGAATACTTCACCCGAAACATCTAAAAATAAAACAGCGACTAAATAACAACCCATAATGGCAACTGCACTTGCATAAACTACCAGTACAGGCATCATAAATGTCGTTGCAATAACTCTCGGCATTGCAAGATATCTCGCAGGATTAATTCCCATCGATTCGAGTGCGTCAATCTGTTCCGTTACTTTCATCGAACCTAATTCCGCGCCCATGCCTGAGCCTATTTTTCCCGCACATATAAGCGCTGTTATTACCGGCCCCATTTCTCTGATAAGAGTAATGGCTACCATTCCGGGGAGCATGGTTTCCGCTCCGAATTTCACAAGAACGGGGCGCGATTGAATAGTAAGCACCAACCCCATAATTATCCCGGTTACCGAAATAAGCGGTAAAGATTTATATCCGATTTGAAAACACTGACGCAAAAATTCCCTGAATTCAAAATCACGCGAAAAAGTTTCTTTAATCGTCCGCGATATGAATAAAAAAACATCTGCCGTTTCAGTTAAAAATTTGTTTACTTTTTCCATGTATAAGTTTTTATTTCGTCTTTAAATAATTGGAACCAGATAGTTGGGATTGCCGGAAAAGATTATCAGACTTGGCTTCCGGCTTTGCCGGGTTAGCGTA
>PMIW01000066.1 GCA_003158365.1 Ignavibacteriota bacterium
TATTACTTTTCCGAAATACGGTGCAAATACAAAATACTGGTATGAGAATCATAGTTTCGATACATATGAAGGATATTTAAGATACAGCACAAAAGACGAATGGTTTTCATTAACTGCAGGCAGGGAGGCTCTGCTTACAGGTTTCGGGTATGTCGATAAAATGTTCCTTTCTGATAATACGGTCCCATTCAGTTATATAAAACTGGATTTGAAATACAAAGCATTGCATTATTATTACTTGTATGGAAGCATAAAAGGCGATTCACTTGGTGTCGATATCAGTTCGAAGAATATTGCCGCACACAGATTAAATGTGGATTTTTCAAATGCATTCCGTGTCGGATTTTATGAAACAATAATTATTCCGGAATCACCTTTTAATTTTACATACCTGAATCCTCTCAGTTTTTTGCGCTCTGCGGACTATAATGCAGGGGAATTATACGGCGGGAACAAGAATAATGCAATAATGGGATTTGATATGGAAGTACATCCCGTGAAGAAACTCGCATTCCAGGCTACATTGCTTATCGATGATTTAAACTTCAGTACTCTTTTTGGCACCGGCAACGGTGCAGTAAGTACAGATAACCGTTTCGGGTATCAGCTGGGAAGTATATGGACCGATGCATTCACTGTACCGGATTTGACGGCTTCTCTGGAATATACAAGGCTTGACCCGTTTGTTTATTCGCACAGGACAAATAAGAGCCAGTATACCAACTGGGCTTTGCCTTTGGGGCATAATCTATCGCCTAATTCCGATGAAATTGCCTTAAAATTATCAACATATATTTATAACAGGTTAAATGTGATTTTTACTTACCAGCACCAGCGTCATGCAGGAAGGTTGATTCTGAACGGAGATACATTAATAGAAAACTGGGGAGGTGATATAAACAGGGGTGACGGTGATATTGTCAGAAATAATGTTTTCCTTTCCGGAGACAGGGTTAACTACGATATTTTCACGTTTAATTTTATCTGGCAGCCTTTAAGGCAGTATTTTCTTGAATTTAAATATCAGTACAAATTAACCGATATGATTTTTGCATCGAAAAAATATAAAGATGCATACTTCTTTCTGACCGCACGCATAGATTTCTGATTTCCACTTCCATATTATTTAATGAATATTATTGAGTTCAAAAATATTACCAAAAAATTCGGTAATCTGACTGCAAATGATAATGTGACTTTTTCAATAAAGAAAAATTCAGTTCATTGCATTGTCGGTGAAAACGGTGCGGGAAAATCAACACTGATGAAAATTCTTTTCGGCGTATACAGGCAGGATGAAGGAATAATCACGATAAAAGGTAAGGAGGCAGACTTCAGCTCTCCGCTGGATGCAATTGACTGCAGGATAGGAATGCTTCATCAGCATTTTATGCTTATTGAAGATTTCACCGTGCTTGAAAATGTTATACTCGGAAGTGAAATAACAAGAAATATTAAACTTGATTTTGACAAATCCGAAAAAATTCTAAATGAATATATAGAAAAATATAATCTTGATCTATCTCTTGATAAAAAAATATCGGAACTGAGCATAAGTGAACAGCAGAAAGTAGAAATTCTGAAATTATTATACAGAAATTCCGATATCATAATATTCGATGAGCCAACAGCAGTACTTTCACCAATAGAAGTAATTGAATTCTTTAAAATCATATACCAGTTTAAAATAGAAGGTAAAACTATAATTCTCATTACTCATAAATTAAATGAAGTCAAGGAAATATCCGAATATGTATCGGTTCTGAGAAGGGGGAAACTTGTATACGAGACTGATGCGGAAAATCTCGATATAAAAATACTCAGTAAAGAAATTGTGGGCGATGTCGATGTTAAAAACGATTCCGGGAATTATGAATATGAGGGGGAACCGGGTGTTTTGGCGGAATTAAAAAACATCAATCTTAAGAAAAACAAATTAAATGTATTAAATAATTTTGATATTAAGCTGAAAAAAGGCGAGATATACGGAATATGCGGTGTGGAAGGGAACGGACAGAATGAAGTTATAGACATTTTGTACGGATTAAATAAAAATTTTACGGGAGACTTAAATATTCATACTAAAAAAATATCCCTGGTGCCTGATGACAGAATAAAAAAAGGCATGATAAAGGAATTTTCGGTCGGTGAAAATATAATAATAAAAAAGAAAAATCTTAAATCGGTAAACAGTAAAAGTATATTAAAAGCCGCAAATGATGTAATAATTAAATACGATGTCCGTTTGCCGGAAGTTAATGCCCCGATGGAGTCTTTATCCGGAGGCAACCAGCAAAAGGTAATTATAGCCAGGGAAGTAGAACTTGATAATGATTTACTTATATTCTCTCATCCGACACGCGGAGTAGATATTGCTGCATCATCTTTCATTCATTCCATGATACTGGAACAAAAGAAAAAAGGGAAAGCAATTTTACTTGTTTCATCCGACCTGGATGAAATACTGAAATTATCTGACAGGTTTGGTGTAATAAATAAGGGATGCATAGTTGCCGAATTCGAAAAAAATCAGTTTAATCTTCAGGACGAAACTGAAAAAACAATATTACTTGAATCGATTGGAAAACTCATGATAGGAATTACAGGTGAACAGAAAAATTAAAGCAAATATAATATCGATTTCGATTTCAATAGCTTTAACTTTTTTAATAACCGTTTTGGTTTTACTGGTCATAGGAAAAAATCCGTTTGAAGTGTTTTCTCTGATGTTTTCGGATGTATTTGGCAGCGGATATGGTCTCGGGCAGACCTTATTCAAAGCAACGCCGCTTATCATCTGCGGAAGCGGACTGGCTATATGTTTCCATGCTTCGCTTTTTAATATAGGTGCCGAAGGACAGTTAAATGCAGGTTCATTTGTAATCGGACTGGTTGCTTATTATTTATCCGGTTTGCCTTTTTTCGTTGCAATTCCTGCTGCTCTTATCTGCGGATTTATTGTAAGCGGATTGCTTGGCCTTGTTCCCGCAATAATTAAAGTGGAAAAAGGTGTGAGCGAGGTTATTACTACAATAATGATGAATTTTATAATACTTGCCCTTATAAATTTCTTTCTGATTGATTTTTTTGCGGTTAAATCCACCGTGCATACCGAGAAAATTTCAGATGCGGTAATGATTCCGAAATTTTCGGATTTCATGCCGATGTTTCAGGGTTCTTCTTTAAATTTTGTCTTTGTTTTTGCTATCCTGATAGCAGTTGCAGCTTATTTTTTTATCTATAAAACAAGATTCGGTTATGAAATCAGGGCTGTGGGATACAATGATACAGCCTCAAAATATATCGGGATAAAGATTAATAAAATTATTCTTTCATCATTTTTTATAGGTGCTGGCTTGACTTCATTTGTCGGCATGAATTTTATTATGGGGTATAAGGGATATTATGAATTCGGATTTTCAAATAACCTCGGGTTCACTGCTATTGCAGTTGCACTCCTGGCAAAAAATAATCCAATAGGAGTTATATTTTCCGCTTTGCTTTTCGGCTTTCTGGATTACGGCGGTTTAACGGTTAATACTATTGTTCCCAAGGAAATAATGTTTGTTATACAGGGGATTGTAATCCTGACAATTCTTTCAGTGGATAAGTTAGTCGAAAAATATTATTTAAAATAATATTGGATTTAATAAGTCAAATAATTTCGCTTACATTTCTAGCGCAGGTTCTCAGGCTGTTCACTCCATATTTTCTGGGTGCAAATGCAGCGAATTTTTCTGAACGTTCGGGCGTGGTTAATATTGCAATCGAAGGATTTATGATTATTTCAGCCATGGGTTATGCTTTGTTTACTATATTCAGCGGAAGTGCCGTTGTAGGCTTTTTTTCAGCGATATTAGTCGGTATATTATTCAGTCTACTGTTCTCATTATTTGTAATAAAATTAAAAATAAATCAGATAGTTGCGGGAGTGGGATTTAACCTGTTAATGGCAGGTTTGGTAAAATTCTTAATTATATTCTTGTTTCAGAGTTCGAGCAATACACCGAGGTTTGACAGCCTGCCGAATATTTATTTTCTGGAAAATATTCCGTTCATCGGAAAAGTACTTTCGGATTATATTATTTTATTTTCCTTTGCTTTAATTTTCATATCAAATTTCGTATTATTCAAAACTAAATTCGGGCTAAGATTAAGATCGGTCGGTGAAAATCCGGAAGCAGGTGAATCGCTTGGAATTAAAGTGAGATTATATAAATTATACGGAGTAATAATCTGCGGATTCCTTGCAAGTCTGGGCGGAATATGGCTTGCATCGAATCAGAATTCTTTCAGCGATGGCATGATTGCAGGGAGAGGCTATATTGCCATTGCTGCCATGATTATCGGAAAGTGGAAGCCCGTAAATATTTTTGTTGCCTGTATAATGTTTGCTTTTTTCGAAGCACTTGAAATATCCCTCCAGATATCAGGTACATTTATACCCTCACAAATCGTACAAATGCTACCATATCTCATTACAATTCTTGTATTAATAGGTTTTATAGGCAAGACAAAACCTCCAGCCGCTGACGGAATCCCATATTAAATTACTTTAGTGTTGTCTAACATCAGCTCCCCAGAGCAATTTGTTGTTAAGGGTCTGGAAGTATGTTTTATTTATTTTTTTTACAACCTTAATATTAAAATCTGCCTTAGTTAGAATAAATTCATTCGGTGATTTGTATATAGAAGAAGAAAATCCATCTGCCGTCATCCTGACTTTTTCCTTATTAAGAGTTTTAATAACAATGGTACCGTCATCGGGAACTATTACAGGTCTGAAGTTCAAAGTGTGAGGGCATATTGGAGTGATAATAAAAACTTTACTGTATGGACTTATTATGGGACCACCTGCTGATAGTGAATAACCGGTCGAACCAGTCGGTGTTGAAATTATAACGCCGTCTCCAACAAAATTTACAACCCGCTCATTTTTATAATAAATTTCAATTTCAATCATCTTAATCGAATTGCACTTGTCGATTACGATTTCATTCATTCCATATGCTTCTTCACTGTCTTTTGCTTTCGAGGACAAAACGCACAGGTCAAATACTTTATAATTACCATTCAAAATATCCAGAATGAAATTATGCGCTTCTTCGGGACTTACTTCAGCCATAAATCCCAGATTGCCGAGATTCACTCCCAGTATCGGAATCTGTTTACTACCGATAATCCGCGCAGTATTAAGAAATGTTCCGTCTCCGCCGAGTGATATGACCATGTCGGATTTATTCAGAAGATGTTTAATGCTTTTCAGGCTTTTGTGATACTTTTTGTTAAGTAAGTTCGGTCTTAATTTTTCTTCAATTATATATTTAATCTTATTAACATCGAAAAAATTTAACAGCTCTGACAGTAATTTGTTCAGATTTTTCTTCGATGAATTCCCTATAATTCCGAAAGTCATAATATTAAATTTAATTTTCTTTTTTTTCTTCTTCTGTGGAACTTTCCGGACGTGTAGATTCGTGCACGTAATTCAGTTTTAAATCTGCAAGCACCTGCTCGATGAAATTACTTTCCTGCTCGGACAGATTGTTTTTCGTCTTTTCCTTAATCATATCTATAATATCGATTGTCATTTGCGCCGCCTGTAAATCTTTTTCCACCTTATCGGATACCGGGTTCTTGATTTTCCCCAGGCTCATCCAAGTCTGCATCTGGAAAGAATACACTAACGAATAAAACAACTGATTTAATTTTTCGTCTTCCATTTTTACCTCTTATGTTTTTAAAGTTTTATTTTCTGTTTCTAATTCCTCTTTATTGTTCAAATTATATATAACAAACGGGATTGAGGCAATAAATAATAACAAAGTAAGTATCTCCCAGTCCCCGTAATTCCATTCAAATATACCCGATATGTGAAAAGAAATCATTGCTAGAATGCATCCGAAAATCAGGTACCTGTCGGATTTATCCCTGCTGTTTCTAAAATATTTAAAATGCTTCAAAAATAATGTGAAAAAAAGAGCGATATAAAATATCATTCCGAAAATCCCCTTTGTCGCAAGAACCATGAAATAATTACTGTGCAGGTGTGAACCTTCGCCGTGAAATTCAGGCTGCTTGTACATTTTATAAACCTGTGTTATTTCATTATCACCGACCCCTGTAAGAGGATGGTCTTTGAACATCTTCCAGCCGACTCCCCACATTATAAGCCTGGATTCGTTGCTCGGGTGCGTAGGGTCAACAATACTCGTTATTCTTTGCCTGAACTGAGCAGGAATAACAAGCAATACTGCGGTTACGAATATCAGAAGGTAAATAAGAAATTTTTTGTTTATAAATATGCCGAAAATCAGAAAACATATTATCAGTGCCAGAAATACATTTCTCGATTGAGTCAAATACATCGAAATAAAAATAACAGATAAAGTTATTATTAAATATTTTCTGGGCATGAATATTTTTTCCTTAAGAAACAAAAGAGGAAACAAAGTAATAAACAGAAGCATTTTCATCTCTCCTGTTGTAAGGAAGAAAGAAAATGAATACAGCCGTATAAGGCTTATATCTGTATTCTTTGCTTCTTCAGGAAATTTTAATATATATAATATTATCTCGTAAATCGAAATTGCGGTAAAAACCAGCAGAATCGCAAGCAGGAATTTATATAGTGTTTCTTTTTCTTTTATCTTCACAATCATAGCGAAGAATATCATATATAGGAAAAATCTTTTCAGACCTACGAAAGCGTCTTCGGGTATGACGGCAAAATATAATGATACAAAATCAGAAATAAAAAACAGAAATATAAAAACCGATATCAGTTGAACATCTTTTTTTAGTATTGAAGGGATTCCGATTTTTCGTGTATAAATAACCTGCATAATCCATAACCCTCCCCAAATTGCAAAAGATATCGACGAGAGTGCTATGGAGAAACTTATAGAAAAAATCTGTAAAGGTAAAAATACAATTATGATTTTATCTGTAAAACTTATTATTTTGTCTTTTTCCAAATCTATTTCCGGGTTTAAATATTAAACTGCAAATCATAAAGCTTTTTGTAAACACCCGATTCTTCTTTAACAAGTTTTTCGTGAGAACCAACCTGCACAATTTTTCCTGCGTCCAAAACCACAATCCTGTCTGCATTTTTTATAGTTGACAGCCTGTGTGCAATAATAATAGATGTCCTGTTAGTCATTAATTTCTCCAGCGCTTCCTGTACAAGTATTTCCGATTCGGAGTCAAGTGAAGATGTGGCTTCGTCCAAAATTAATATTTGAGGATTGCGTAACAATGCCCGAGCAATTGCTATCCTTTGCTTCTGCCCGCCCGATAACTTCAATCCTCTCTCTCCTACAACTGTCTCAAACCCGTTTTCAGTCTCGCATATAAACTCGTATGCATTTGCAAATTTCGTTGCATTTATTAAATCTTCTTCATTAAACGCTTCGGAACCAAAAAGAATATTATTTCTTATCGTATCGTTGAATAATATTGTTTCCTGC
This sequence comes from Ignavibacteriota bacterium, assembly GCA_003158365.1. GTDB lineage: Bacteria > Bacteroidota > Ignavibacteria > Tepidaquicellales > Tepidaquicellaceae > FEN-1279. The sequence continues at coordinate 7,473 of PMIW01000066.1, forward strand.
GGTACTATTCCTATTATTTTTCTTAAACTTTCGATTGTAATATTTTTTATGTTAACATCATCTATAAAAATATCACCTGATGTGACATCATAAAATCTCGAAATTAAATCGGCAAGTGTGGATTTGCCTCCGCCCGATGAGCCTACAATTGCAACTTTTTCTGATTTGTTAATTTTGAAATTAATATTTTCAAGAATCAGTTTTTCGGGATAATAATAGAATGAAACGTCTTTAAGAACAATTGTCTCGTCAAAATTCGTAAAATCGGCGCTGTTTTCAGAATCCATTACCTCAACAGGATGGTCGAGAATTTCAAAAATACGCTCTCCGGATGCAGATGATTCCTGAATCCTGTTCCCGACTGTTGTAAGGTTTTTAATTGGTACGATTAACTGGAAGAGAATGAATAAGAATCCGAGAAATTCTTCAGGTCTGAGATTATTATTCACCAATATTTGTCTTCCGCCAAACCAGATAATAATAACTCCTGCGAGAATGGATAGAAATTCCGTTATAGGGGATGTAAGTTCGCTGGTCTTTGCAGATTTTATTATCAAATGATAATGAGCATCGTTTTCTTTTTGAAATAAATTATTTCTGAATTTTTCCGCCCTGAAGACCCTTATTACTTTTGCTCCGTAAATTGTCTCGGAAATTATTGTAAGTATTTCCGACATTTTCTTCAGGACTCTCATGCTGCGCCTTTTTAAAGAAGCCCCGATTTTAGAAGTGGCAAAAATTGTTACTGGAAAAACAAGTACGGACATAAGTGTCATTTGCCAGCTGATGGAAACAGAAATTATCAGATATATAATAATTAAAAGCGGTTCTTTGATTAAATTCGAAAAAGCAGCTGAAATGCCCGACTGAACCGCATTTATATCGTTTGTCATTCTCGAAATCAGGTTCCCTGTTTTCTCCTGAGTGAAGAAACGCAGGGAAAGGGAATTCAATTTTTCATAAAGTTCATATCTTAAATCCCTCAATACGCCTTTTTCGACATATTGCATGTAAATTGACTGGAAAAAACCTGTGATATTTTTCAGGAAAAAAGCAATCAGAATTAATATGCAGATTTTAAACAGTGCACTTTCTTTCCCGCTGCTAAGAATAAAATCCGAAAATATCTTCTGTACTCTGTTATACAGACCCGATACATCGTTCCCAACAGCAGCGTCATTTACTGTTGTGCTGTTGTCGAAAAGTGTTTTTAATAAAGGAATCGTAAGATATACGGATATTGCACTGAATATTGAAAACAAAATGGACATGAAAACCGAAATAAAAATCTTTGTTTTGTATTTTTTAATGTAATTTAATAATCTTAAATATATTTTCATTATCCTTTTTTGTTTGATTTGTGCTGTAATTCCCAGGCTTTCATGTATGTCAGCATGTTTGTGATGACATCGAAATTTGTTACCATTAATCCGTAAATACCGTCAAGAAATCCTTTTTTGAAAATAAACTGCTGAATGTATGATGCTGCGGGTCTGAAAAAAATATCTGAAAATTTTATTTTCTTCTTTTCTGCTTTTTCAACTGCCTGCAGGGTCGAGTAATGATTTACCCTGCTCATATAATCCGAAATTGAATTCACTGTGTAGTGCAGAATGTTATTTTTTAAAAATCCCATTTCACCTTTTATCTCATATCCTTCATGAACCAGCCTGTCCGCAACAAATGTTTTGTCTTTTAAAAATAATCTGGTCTGGTATCCTGGATACCAGCCGCAATGCTTAATAAACTTTCCCAGAAAAAAACTTTTTCGCGGAATTCTGTATCCTGCGAAATTATTCCCTGATTTAATTTCGGATAGTATTTCATCTTTTAGTTCGGGAGTACATCTTTCATCGGCATCGAGAGGGAATACCCATTCCATGCTTGCTTTTGACAGGGCAAATTCACGCTGTTTTGCATAACCGAGCCACTTTATCTCGTAAATTTTATCCGTAAATTCTTTTGCAATTTCCACGGTTTTATCTTTGCTGAAACTGTCTACAACAATTATCTCGTCGGCCCACCTGATGCTTTCGAGGCATTCGCGTATGTTTTCCTCTTCATTTTTACAGATAACTGTTGCTGAAATCATTATGATTTTAATAAACCGTTTTTACAAAAATAAATTCCCGAGTTTTTAACATAAGAATGAAAATAGTCATAATTCTTCCTCTCTTCAATAGTTTTCGGATGATATAAATGATACACGATAGCAAGATTCCTGAGAGATTCAAAATTTGCGGATATTAATCTTAATCTGTACTCAAGGTCTGTGTCCTCGCCAATACCGGGCCCGGTATAATCTTCATCGAATCCGTTTACTTTCTCAATTAAGCTTTTTGGAATCGAAAAATTGCATCCCAGAAGATTGGTTCTTTTTGCATTAATAAAATTTCTCGCCTGTTCGTTTTCAATGTAGATTGCTTCTTCGACATGGACAGACGCATTCTTCGACCTTACGGAATCGAGAAGGAGTTTTGAAAATGTGATTTCAAATGATTTATGCTTTACATAACTTTTTAATATTCCTTCGGAAATTTTCTTGCCAAGTATAACCCTTCTTCCGCATAATACAGTTTTAGGTTTTTGATATTTAATATGTGCTCGGACAAAATGATAATGAGGTAAGCAATCTCCGTCAATAAATATCAGGTAATCCGATTTCGCATTTTTAATGCATTCGTTCAGGATTTTATTTTTACGAAATCCAATATCTTCGTGGGTTACAAGTTTCAAATCCAGTGCCAGTTTCTTTCCGGTCTGCATAATAAATTTATGCATCTCTTCACCCGAACCATCATCTGCTATAAGAATTTCATATTTATTCCTGTAACTTTGCTTTTCAAGAGAGGATAAAATAAGCCCCAGTTCCTTTATTTTCTTGTAAACTGATATTATTAAAGTTGCATTATACATTAATTTAAGTTATTAAAAGCCAATTAAATTTGTAATTGAAAAATTTGGTATTTATTATTACGTTAAATGGTAACAAAAATTGAAAAATTTGGTTATTATTACTAATTACTAATTATAAATTACTATTTGTTAAAATGGCCTTTAATTATAATAAATTAACACTTAAATCGCAGGAAGGCCTGCAGACCGCACAGGAAATCGCTTCCAATTATTCGAATCAGATTATCGAACCGATTCATCTTTTTGCTGCTTTACTTCAGGACAGAGAAGGTCTTATCACTTCTGTTATACACAAACTCGGTGCAAATAAAGATTTAATACAGATTAAAATCGGTGAAATGCTGGAAGGAATTCCGAAAGTTACGGGAAGCGGAGTGGGAACCCAATCACTTTCGCGTGAACTTTCAGAAGCACTTGAAAATGCATCTAAAGAAGCCGGTCAGATGAAAGATGAATATGTTTCGGTAGAACATATTTTGCTTGGAATAACGGAACTGAAAAATTCGGATTTGAATGATGTTTTAAAATCTTATGGAATTACGAAAGATAATATTTTAAAAATCCTGAAAGATGTTAGGGGTTCCGGAAGAGTTACGGGACAGAATCCTGAAGAGACTTTTCAGGCACTTGAAAAGTACGGCAGAAATCTAAATGAGCTTGCATCAAGGGGTAAACTTGACCCGGTTATTGGGAGGGAAGAAGAAATCAGAAGGGTACTTCAGGTACTTTCGAGGAGGACAAAAAATAATCCCGTTTTAATCGGCGAACCGGGTGTGGGAAAAACTGCTATTGCCGAAGGTATTGCAATTAGGATAGTTCAGGGTGATGTTCCCGAAAGTCTTAAAGACAGGTATATAATTGCTCTGGATATGGGAGCTCTTATTGCAGGAGCACAGTTCAGGGGACAGTTTGAGGAAAGATTAAAATCAGTATTAAAAGAAGTTCAGGAATCCGATGGGAAGGTGATTTTGTTCATTGATGAGCTTCATACGGTAGTCGGTGCAGGCGCAACGTCAGGCTCTATGGATGCCTCGAATTTACTTAAACCTGCTCTTGCAAGGGGAGACTTAAGGTGTATAGGAGCGACTACTATTGATGAATACCGAAAATATCTCGAGAAAGATGCAGCTCTGGAGCGCAGATTCCAACCTGTTTTAATACTGGAACCTGATGTCGAAGATACAATTTCTATATTAAGGGGACTGAAAGAAAAATATGAAGTCCATCACGGTGTAAGGATTACTGATTCAGCCATAATTGCGGCCGCACAGCTTTCGGACAGGTATATATCGGACAGGTTTTTGCCCGATAAGGCTATAGATTTGATTGATGAAGCGGCATCAAAGCTCAGGATTGAGATTGACTCCATGCCGGAAGAACTCGATAATATCGATAGAAGAATAAAGCAGCTTGAAATCGAACGTGAAGCCCTGAAAAGAGAAATTTAAATAATTATAAAATTATTTTTCTTCAATTCGAAATTTAAGCAGTGCAAAAAATATTTTTTTTATTTTTGCAGTAGTTCTTTTCCTATAGAGAATGCATCACCAAGTTTATTGCCGACATTATAATATGCCATACTGCCGAATGACCCAAACAACATAGGTCTCACTTTTTCGATATCCGGAATTTGATTTGAATTTAAAACCTCGCTGTCTGCAATCATTCCAAGAATTTCTCCGATGAACATAGTATGCGACCCGATGTCGACTTGTTTGATTAATTTGCATTCAAGTGCGTAGGGGAATTCTTTTATAAATGGAGCATTTACAAGTTTGCTCTTTTCTGGGGTTAATCGGGTCTCTTTAAATTTATCATAATCTCTGCCCGATACCAAACCTGCAAAGTCTGATTCCCTGAGATACTTTTCAGAGGGAATATTTACCGTGAATGCCCCGGTTTGTTTAATGTTGTGGTAGCTGAGTGTTGCTTCCCTGAGTGATACGCTGATGCATGGCGGTTTGCTTGATGCTATTCCGCCCCACGCTGCATTCATAATGTTTGGCTTGCCGTCAGAGCAATATGTTCCAATAATTAGTACAGGGGAGGGGAGTAATATAGTTTGTGCCGGAAGTGTGAGCTTCATAATTTATTTCTTTTAAAAAATTTTATGTTTTAATAAAAAAGAATATTTTAAATTAATAAGAATAAAACTTTAATAATATATAAATCATATAGTAAAAAGAAACCTGCTTGTTACGCAGGCTTCTTTTTTTATATTCTATTTAAAATAGAATATAAATTTTTCTCTCCGTAAACTGTAATACTATACAGTTTCACATCACTTCTTTGCAATGTTTTTTTTCATCTTCAGTAAGAAATGAAGGAAACTGGTTTTCCGGGATTGTAACAATATTTTCCTTTTTCGGTGTTACATTTTGAAATTCAGTGCATCTTATTTTATATATTCTAACTGCATATTTAATATAGCCTGAAAACCGATTTGTCACTTCATACAGGACCTTAAAATATTCATATTTTGTAGAAACGAATTTGTTTATTTTGAAATATATGAAAAGGGCAAAAATACGTCAAATATACAGTTATTATTTATTTTTTACTTATATGAATCGAAAATCAGGTCATGAAAAGGGAATTATGATTTCAATTGAATAAAATGCAAATTTTCACTAAATTATACGTTTATAATAAATAAAATTTAATGGTATGAATATTCCGGAAAATCTATATTACACGAAAGACCATGAATATGTTAAACTTGAAAACGGAATTGGAATAATCGGAATTACGGATTATGCTCAGGGCGAACTTGGTGATATTATCTATGTCGATATTACTGCGGAAATCGGAAGCGAAGTCAAACAGCACGATTCTGTCGGCTCGATTGAAGCCGTTAAAACAGTATCGGAAGTGTTTAGTCCGGTAAGCGGAAAAATCGTTGAAATCAACTCCGCCATTAATGAAAATGCGTCTGTGATAAACACTGACACGTATGCCGGAGGCTGGATTGTGAAAATTGAATTGTCGGATTCTGAAGAACTCAAAGGCCTTCTCGATACAAAAGCATATAAAGAATTAGTAGGGGCGTAAGTTTACTGATTCAGGTTACAGATTATGAATATTAATATTTCAAACCTTAAGGAAGGTGAGCATTCTTTTGTATTCACGGTAACAGGTGAGGAGCTTGATTTAAAGGAATACAAATTTTTGAATGATGTTAAAGTCGATTTAAAATTATTCAAAGCTCATAACCAGGTTGATTTAAGAATAAACATAGACTCAATAGTGAAATTGCCCTGTGACAGATGTCTGGAGGATTTTGAATTTAAGCTGAATAATGATTTTGAACTGATTTATAAATTTACATACGATAAAGAAGAGATAGACACAAATGAGGATATGCTGGATGATTTTAAAGTGATTTCGGCTGATGTGCACAATATAGATTTGAAAAAAGAAATCAGGGACTATGTGCTTTTATCTTTTCCGATGAAACGGGCTCCTGACATAAAAGATGATATTTGTTTGTTCTGCAATAAAAATATAAACGATTTATTAAAGACACAGGAAAAAGAAGAAATAAATCCTGTGTGGGAAAAACTTTTAAAGAAAAAAAATTAATTAAACTTATAACAATAATATAATGCCAAATCCGAAACGTAGACATTCGAAAACAAGAGGTAGAAAAAGAAGAACACATTATAAAGCAACGGCACCGTCGATGTCAGCTTGTTCTAACTGCGGTGAAATGAAACTGAATCATTCAGTGTGTCCTTCTTGCGGCTTTTATGATGGTAAAAGTGTGATATTACCAAAAAAATCCAAATAATATAAAAAGTAATTGGTGATTAATAAAATTAGAATCGCTGTTGATGCAATGGGTGGTGATCATGCTCCTGAAAGCCAGGTTCTGGGGGCGATTCAGGCGGCAAGAGAAAGATTTGATAAGATTGAAGTAATTTTAGTCGGTGATGAGAATAAGATTAAGGAGATTATAAAATCTCAGAGTTGTTCTTTGGAAAATCTGCTGGTAGTCAACGCATCCGAAGTAGTAACGATGGATGATTCTCCGTCGGATGCTTTTAAGGTAAAACCCGGCTCATCTCTGACTGTCGGATTGAAACTTCAGCTTGATGATAAAGCAGATGCATTTATCAGTGCAGGCAATACGGGTGCCGTGCTTTCAGCTTCGACATTAATGCTGGGAAGAATAAAGGGTGTAAGCAGACCGACAATCGGTTCCCTGTTCCCGACTGATGCAGGCAGAACTATGATGTTCGATGTGGGTGCAACCGTAGATTGCAGACCGAACCACCTTCTTGAATTTGCCCAGATGGGAAGCATTTATATGAATTATATATTCGATATAGATAAACCCAGAGTTGGACTCCTCAGTGTCGGTGAGGAAAAATCAAAAGGAAATGATTTAACTCTCGAAGCATACAAACTTCTTGAAACTTCAGGATTAAATTTTGTCGGAAATGTAGAAGGCAGAGATGTACTCAGGGGAAAAGTAGAAGTGATTGTTTGTGATGGCTTTATAGGAAATATTATTCTGAAATTTGCTGAGAGTGTTCTGGATGTTTTGAAATCAAAGTTCAGGCAGTATGCGGATAAGGGAATCCGGAATAAAATAAAAGTTGCGATGGCATACGGTACATTAAAAAATGTGATAAAGGATTTTGATTACGAGGAATACGGCGGGGTTCCGCTTCTCGGAGTGAACGGAGTTTCGATTATAGGTCACGGAAAATCGACACCGCTTGCAATGAAAAATATGATTATAAGGGCGCAGGAAACCGTAAGCAGGGGCGTTAATGAAAAAATTGAGGCAGCAATTAAAAAATAAATTGAATTTTAAAATAAAATAAAAATAAAATAATATAAAATGGCTAAAATACAATCATTTGCGGATAAAGCCGCTAAGCTCGCGAAGAAACATGAAGGTATGGTTATATGTCCTGATACGAATAAAGAAACGCGCATAGTTAATGTAAGACTTGTTGAAGCAATTAAAACCGATAAGGGCTCTTATAAGTTTTTAAAGCGCAACACAAGAGTGTATGAATCAACTTATAAACAGTATAACCCATAAAAAGAATAGGAGATTACAAATGTCAAAAGTATGCAAAATAACGGGTAAAAAACCTCTTACAGGCAACAACGTTTCTCACGCGAATAACAGGACCAAGAGGAGGCAGTTACCGAATCTTCAGAAAAAAAGAATCTGGCTCGAAGAAGAAAAAAGATTCGTTAAGATGCTTGTATCGACAGACGCAATAAAGACTATTGATAAAAAAGGTTCCAAGGCTGTATTGAATGGATAACGTCCGATAATGCATAATAATAAAATTAGCATTATCGTACCGACTTTAAATGAAGAAAAATTAATTCTTCAGGTTTTAAGACAGTTTGAACCCGGGTTAAAAGACAAATTTAATCTGGAAGTTATCGTAAGCGACGGCGGAAGTAAAGATTCGACATTGAATTTTATTAACGGTTACGCTGATAAAGTTTTAGTGCATAAAGAAAATTATAAACAGAACATTTCTCAAGGTAGAAATCAAGGTGCCTTGAACTCAAAGGGAGATGTTCTTATTTTTTTAAATGCTGATACGCTGATTTCGGATATAAACATGTTCTTTGATAAAGTTTTAAAGGTGTTTGAGAAAAAAAATGTGGTGGCGATTGCATGCCCCGTTAAGGTATTCAGGGATGAGGAGATTTTAAAGGATAAGGTATTTCATTTTACATATAATAATTATGTAAGAGTCCTGAATAAGTTTTTCATGGGAATGGGAAGGGGTGAATGCCACATAATAAAAAAGGATGCGTTCATTAAGGTCGGACATTATAATGAGGAAATGTACGCAGGTGAAGATTTTGATTTATATAAAAGATTAAAAAAAATTGGGAAGATAGTCTTTCTTAAAGAAATTACGATTTATGAGTCACCGAGACGATACAGGAAATTCGGATATTTAAAAGTATTCTGGGATTGGACACGAAATTCAGTTTGGATAACATTGTTTAAAAAATCAATTTCAAAGGATTGGGAAGAAGTAAGATAAAGTTTTTTGATGTTCTTTCAAATAGCAGCCAGCCCGGTGTGAAGGCAAGAACCGGGTTAATTAAGACTTCTCATTCCGAAATAGAGACTCCGGTTTTTATGCCGGTTGGAACGGGTGGTACGGTCAAGGCAATAGAAAACAGGGAACTCGAAGAGTTTGATACACGGATTATTCTTGGCAATACTTATCATTTATTCCTTAGACCGGGTACTGATGTACTGAGAAATTCGGGAGGTTTGCATAAGTTCATGAACTGGAATAAAAGCCTGCTTACCGATAGCGGCGGATTCCAGGTGTTCAGCCTTTCTTCATTGAAAAAAGTTTCCGAAAATGGCGTGAACTTTTCTTCTCATCTTGACGGTTCCAAACATTTGTTTACTCCTGAGAAAGTAATAGAAATTCAGAGGGTAATAGGTTCAGATATAATGATGCCACTCGATGAGTGTCTGCCTAATCCATCGGAATGGAAAGTAGTTTCAAAATCACTGAACAGAACTCACGAATGGGAAAAAAGATGCTTTGAATATTATAATAATTCGGAATCCCTTTACGGGTACCACCAAAGCCTGTTCTCGATTTGTCAGGGAAGTATATTTAAGGATTTAAGAAAACAGAGCATAGAGAAATTAGGTGAGCTTGATTTTGCGGGAAATGCAATCGGAGGACTTGCTGTGGGAGAAAAAAATGATGTGATGTATGAGATTGTGGATTACTGCACCGACTATTTATCTAAAGATAAACCAAGGTACCTGATGGGTGTCGGAACACCGGTGGATTTGCTTGAATGCGTTGAAAGGGGTATTGATATGTTTGACTGCGTGATGCCTACAAGGAATGCAAGGCACGGAAGACTGTTTACAACACACGGAGAAATAAATATTAAAAATGCAAAATATCAGTATGATTTTAATTCTCCCGATGAAGTATGTAAAACATATACATCCGAAAATTTTTCGCTGGCTTATCTGAGGCATTTGTTTATATCAAATGAAATACTGGGGTACCAGCTGGCTACGATACATAATATAGGATTTTACCAGAACCTGATGAAAAATATCAGGAATGCAATAAGAGAAAATAAGTTCGCTGAATTTAAAAAAAGTTTTTTAGAAAAATATTTATTGAAAAAATAATCTATTAGAAAGGATTAAATAATAAAATGAAAATAATCTTAGGTTTGTTTTTACAGCAGGCACAGGGAGGTTTTGAACAATTATTATCTACAATCGTCCCGTTTTTACTTATAATACTTGTGTTTTATTTCTTAATTTTAAGACCCCAGCAGAAAAGACAAAAAGAAAGAGCAAAATTACTTGAATCGGTAAGAAAAGGAGACAGAATCATTACTACAGGCGGAATGCACGGGCTGGTAGAAGGACTCGAAGATAAATCTGTTTTGGTAAAAATAGATGATAATGTAAAGGTGAAAATCGAAAAAAGTGCAATCTCTGTTATTATAGGGGTTACGGACAGAACACCCGAGAAAAAATAATTTCTTAATATTTTAAGTTTTTGCAAGATATTCTGATTAGTGAATACTTGCAATTTTTATTTATATGAAATTGACAAAAAAATATAAATTAAGCAACATAGAATCGGCTATAAATGATTTTAAAAAAGGCAAGATTGTAATTGTTGTCGATGATGAAGACCGTGAGAACGAAGGCGATATGATTTTCTCAGCCGAGAAAACTACGCCTGAGTTACTGAATTTTTTAGTTAAGAATGCAGGCGGGCTGATATGTGTGCCGATGATGGGAAACAGAATTGAAGAGCTGGGAATAGACATGATGACCAATAATAACACTGCACTTCACGAAACAGCATTCACAGTCAGCGTCGATTATCTTGTCGGAACCACAACTGGGATTTCAGTTTTTGACAGGCATAAAACGATTAAAGCACTTATTGACCCGAATACAAAGTCATCTGCTCTTGGAAAACCGGGGCATATTTTCCCTCTGAAAGCTGAAGAAGGCGGCGTTCTTAAAAGAGCCGGGCATACTGAAGCTACTGTTGATTTGGCAAGGCTGGCAGGGAATTATCCTGCAGGTGTACTTTGCGAAGTACTGAAAGAAAACGGTGAAATGGCCCGATTGCCCGAGCTGATTAAAATTGCAAAAAAATTCAATTTAAGATTAATATCTGTAAGGGATTTAATTAATTACAGATTGAAATATGATAAACTTGTAAAAAAAATGGTTGATGCGAAACTCCCAAGCAAGTTTGGCAGTTTTACTATTAACCTGTATAAAAGTGTAATTGATAATAAAGAGCATTTAGCACTGGTAAAAGGGAAAATTAATCCGAAAAAACCCGTATTGGTCAGGGTTCATTCAGAATGCCTGACGGGTGATATATTCGGTTCGCTCAGGTGCGATTGCAGGGACCAGCTGATTAAATCTCTTGAAATCATTGATAAAAACGGCAGCGGAGTCCTTTTATATATGAGGCAGGAAGGCAGGGGAATTGGTTTGTTGAATAAACTCAGAGCATATAAATTGCAGGATAAGGGTAAGGATACCGTTGAAGCAAATCTCGAACTCGGATTCCACCCGGATTTAAGGGATTACGGAATCGGAGCACAGATTTTATGTGACCTCGGAATTAAAAAAATGAGATTATTGACAAATAATCCGAGAAAAATTATCGGGCTGGAAGGATACGGACTCGAAGTGGTTGAAAGAGTTTCGATTGAAATACCCTCGAATCCAATTAATGAAAATTATTTAATGACAAAAAGAGATAAACTTGGACATTTAATATTAATGGACAGGGATAAAAAAAGTAATCTAAAGAAAAAACAAAAAAAATAAATTATGGAAACAGGAGCTGTTTACCTGACAAGAAGTCGACTTACAGAACTTGAAAATGAGTTGATAGATTTGAAGACAAATCAGAGAAAGTCAATTGCCGAAAAAATATCTGAAGCGCGCGGACACGGTGATTTAAGTGAAAATGCCGAATATGATGCCGCAAAAGAAGCACAGTCGCATCTGGAAATGAAGATTGGAAAACTTGAAAATCTTTTATCGCGTGCAAAAGTGGTCAATCCCGAAGATATACCGGATGGAGAGGTAGCAGTTCTGTGCAGTGTACAGGTTTTTGATCTGAATTATAAAGAAGAAATTACATTTACTCTTGTTTCTCCGGATGAAGCTGATTTTGAACTTGATAAAATTTCGATAACTTCACCGCTTGGGAAAGCATTGCTGGGAAAAAAAGTGGGTGACATTGTTCTTGTTGAAGTACCCGAAAATAAAATTGAATATAAAATTTTAAAAATTTCTAAATAATATTTTATGTCAGAAAGAAAATTTTCTGAAATTAAAGTTGGAATTTTTGTTTTTTTAGCTGCATTTATAGTCATGGCTACTTTATTCTGGGCGAAAGGTTTTATAGTGAATAAAGACCAGATTGGATTAAAAGCCTACTTTAAAAATGTCAGCGGACTGAATATAGGAGACCCGGTAACAGTTAACGGTGTCCGAAAAGGAAAAGTAGTGAAATTTGACCTGGAAGGCGATTCTGTTCTGGTCGATTTGACACTGGAAAGCAGTGTAAAGATTAAAAAAGATTATAAGGTTGAAATTGCCATGCTGGAGTTAATGGCGGGGAAGCAGGTTCTGATAAATCCCGGAGTGGATAAAATCGAGATTGATTATAATACTCCTTTAATTGGCGAGGCAGGTTCCGATATTACATCCATGATGAAGAATTTGAATGATGTTACTTCCGATGTAAAGGATTTACTGAAGAAATTCAGCACTACTGCCGATAACCTTAATACCACTGTTCAGAATGTAAATGAAATTGTTGGTGATAAAGATTTGCATAATAATATAAAAAGCACGCTTTCAAATCTAAATACCGCTTCAAAACATTTGAATTTGCTTCTTGTCGAAAACCGTTCATCGTTTAAAGATATAACCGGAAAAGTCGGTAAAACCGTGGATAATGTTAACGGACTTTTAGATGAGAATGGACCGCAGGTTAAAGGTACTTTTAAAGATATTCAATTGCTGACTACAAAGGTAGACTCACTTATTACTGGAATTACATTAATAGTTAACGATATTCAAACACAAAAAAGCGGTATAGGAAAATTTATTTATGACGATAAGTTTTTCGACAATTTGAACAATACTATTCTCGAGTTGGAAAAACTTTCTAAAAAAATAAGAAAAGACGGAATAAAGATTAATCTATTTTAAATTGAACGCGATATTTATTCTGTGTGTAGAACCTATTTTACCGAGTGAATTAAAAGCATAATCAAGGTAATATTTATCTTCATATTTAATTCCGAGACCTGCTGAAAAACCTGCCAGCCCAATGGATGTACCCGTCATTAAATCCTGCCTTTGCTGGTTATTGTATCCTATTCTNNTTCTCAGGTCAACATATTCGTTAATATTAAATTCACCGCCTAATATTAGATTCTTAAACCTGTCGAAAAATTTATCATAATCATCTGTCAGTCTGCACAAACCAAAATTTACCGATAAAGGAAGATGTTCAAGTCTCTTTGTAATACCGACTCTCAGATCCATTGGAAGTTTTTCCTTTGTATCCATATATGAAGTTATTTGCGTTCCTGCATTAAGAAGGCTGGCACCCACACTCATCATGTTTTCGGGAAATTGTATCAGACCGCCTAAATCTACTGCAACACCCGTCGAGGTGTATATATCGTATTTGGAATTAATAATTTTTAAGTTTACACCGTAATTAAATCTGTCTGCGTATTTATTCGCATATCCCAGGGATATTGCTATATCATTTGCACCGAATGTTCCAAGGTTATTCAAATCTTCATCATATTTATCAAATGACCCGTAATTTACATATCTTACGCCGATTCCGAAATATCCGTAATCCTTGTATTTCTGCGTATATGCAATGTTACCCGAATTAATATCGAGAAGATATTTGAAAAACCCGACTGAAGCTTTTCGTGTCGTCACTGTTGCAAGACCTGCCGGATTGTAAAAAATCAGGTTAGCGTCGTTTTCCATTGAAACAAAACTTCCTGCCATTGATGAAGAACGAGCATCTACATCAAGTTTCAGAAAATTATATGTTGTTATAGATTGTGCATAAAGAAATGAAAACTGAACGGTAAAAAATAAAAATAAAAAGGATAAATTTTTTCTGTTAAGCATAATTCTTTTTTAAATTTAAGGTTGTATCCTTATCTTTATATTTCTCCTTTTTTTAACAATAATAAAAGAAGTTAATGATATAAACAAGTAAATTAATATTAGTAAATTGTAAACCCCGAATACTCTTTTTTCGGCTCTGATTCTTCGATTTTTATCGCTTTTACTGAAGAGAACCTAGGGCCTGTATTTAATTCTTTAACAAAATCACCCACTAAATTGTCTTCGCCGCTTGCAACGACTTCCACGTTTCCGTTATGCAAGTTTCTTACATAACCTTTAATACCGTATTCCATGGCTTTTTTATAACAAAAATATCTGTATCCGACACCCTGAACGATACCGCTTATTGTTATTTTCAGGCATTTCATTTCCTGAGCTTTCCGATAATTACGTTATAAAATTCCGAAATAACAACACCAAAAATCATTATTCCGGCTCCGATTACCTGCACTGTAGTCATCATTTCGCTTAATATAAAATATGCAAATATTACGGCAAAAATCTGTTCCATGTTATATATCAATCCTGCTCTTACAGGCGATGTAAATTTCTGGTAACGTGTCGATAAAAATAAACCCAAAAAAGTATTAAAAAGTGCTGTGAAAATTAATGAACCTATAAGTGAAGAATTAAATGTTATGTGAACATCGCTGAAAAAATATTTTTCAAAGAATACCACACTAATAAATGTAAGTACAGTTGTCGTTAAAAATTGACCGAATATCAGCGCATCTGTATCTGTTTTTTCGGAAAATTTATCAAGGTAAACAATGTAAAATGCAAATGATATTGCACACAATATCGTCAATAAATCACCTGTATTTATCTGGTCGCTCTTTATATTCGTAAGAAAATATAATCCTATAACGACAATAATTATGCCAATCACATTTTCAATCTTCGGTTTTGTTTTGATAATCAGAATCTGTGTGAAAGGAATCAGCACTATGTTTGTACCTGTTATGAAAGCCGAATTCGATGCAGTTGTATATTTTAATCCCGTAGTTTGAGTTAAAAATCCTACAAATAAAAATACGCCTAAATATATTCCGTATTTTATTTCGCTATATTTGAATAACCTGATTTTTTTATAAAAAAATGATACGAAAATCAGAAGTGTAATAAAAAACCTGATAAATACAAACGTAAACGGGGGGCAGTAAAGCAATCCGATTTTTATCATAGGGAAACTCAGACCCCAGTTTAATGCTACAAACAAGAGGATTAATTCGGCTTTGTATTGTAAAGATTTACTTATTTCTGATGACTGTTCCAGATTTTATCGGAAAAAATGTTGTTTGTAAATAATGATTACCGAAAATATAAACCATAATATCAAATTTATTATAAGGGGGATATCTTTTGTTACAATCTGCTCAGGGTTTTCGCCAAGATTTTTTTTGTGCAAAAGATATAAATACCTGAATATGCCGTATATCACAAACGGTGTAGTGTAAATCAGATTATCTGTGTGAAAAGTCGATGTTGCTTTTTCCGAGACAGTATAAAGAGCATAGCATATTATTGTGCCTGTTGCGGCAATAGTATTCATCTGGTCGGTAAATGTAATATCATAATAGCTTAAAACTTTTCTCTGCTTATCTATGCTTTCTGAATCAATCTGCGAGAGTTCAGCCCTTCTTTTCGAGATTGCAAGGAATAATGAAATAAAAATTGTTGTAAGTATCATCCAGCTCGATATCGAGACATCGATTGCGGCCGCGCCTGCTATTACCCTTAGCATGAATCCGAATGATATAAAAAATACGTCTAAAATAACAATGTCTTTTACCCAAAGTGAATATAAGAGATTAATAACAAAATATATTATTACTATTGAGGAAAAATAGATATTCGTTTTATAGCATAAAAAAGTAGTGATAACTGCTATTATCAAAAAGAAAATTTTCGCCTGGTTTATTGTAACTTCACCTGAAGCAAGCGGTCTGAACCTCTTTTTCTTGTGAATTCTGTCTGATTCTATGTCAGTAATGTCATTAATTATATATACAAGGCTCGAAACACCACAGAAGGCAAGAAATGCAATTACATTTTTAAAAAAATGGTCGAAACTTAACAGCTGTCCCGCAAAAATAATGGGAGCAAAAACAAAGAAATTCTTCAGCCATTGCTTGGGTCTGATAAGTAATATTAATTTCAGTAATTTCAATAATTACAATTCCTCAAATATAATTTTCATAATATAAAAAACATAAAATTACTTTAATATATAAAAATTAGTCAGATAGGAGAGTTAATAGAAGTCCGCCAAGGGGGATGCAAAAAACGCATCTGTAGTGTTTTAAGTGGTTAGGAAAAATTCTATAATTAAGTTTAATTATAAATGAAAAATGTATTCAATAATTTCTTTCTCTTTGCTCTTTCAGTGAAATCTGTGAATTCAGAGTAATCAGTGATTAACCATCATTATTCCGTGTACAACAAGCTGGACTGCTATTGCGAGTATGAAAAATCCCATTATTCTGTTAAGAATGCCGACACCGGTTTTTCCAAGAAGTTTTAATATAGGACTTGAAAGTAAAAGTGCTGTGTAAACCACAATGGAAATAAGCAATATACCGGCACTTATACCCAGTGTATATTCGGTTTGATAACCCGGAATGGACATACCGATTGCAACACCAATCGAGCCGGGTCCGCTTAAAAGCGGCAAAGCCATCGGCGTGAAGGAAATATCATCTTTTGCATGCATTTCACTGCTCTCTTCGTGTGAGAGCTTGCTTTTGCTCGTAACCATTTCCCAGGCAGTATGGGCGACTATCAGGCCGCCTGCAATTTTCAACACTCCAAGCGATATGCCAAAGAATTCAAGCACGAATTCACCGACTAAATAAAAAACAAGAAGTATAAAAAAAACATTTATTGAGGTTTTTAGCGCCGCTTTTTTTCTGTATTCACCGGATGAATCGGCGGTAAGTGAGCAAAACACAGGAATTGCCCCTATAGGATTTACAAGCGGGAACAGAGCAGCAAAAGAAAGCAGTAATGCAGAAAGAATTTTTTCCATAGTTTTGTTTTATTAGAAATAGAAATGATAATCATATTAAATAAGTAATATTATATAATAAATGAAATACAAATATTTCAGTAGACAGAAGTTGGAAGTTAGAAGCAAGAAGTTAGTACCTGGGGATACTTATCAAAACGATCATTTTTGTTTTTGATTTTTACTCAATACACTTAACAGACTCAACGAACTTTAAAACACCGCTTGTTCTTGATATACTCCGAACACGACCTTCAGCTCGCTGCACATTTCGCCTAGTGTGACGTAGTTTCTTGAGCAATCAAGTATTCTCGGCATAAGGTTGGTTCCGTCAGAAGCGGATATCTTTAATGCTTCAAGAGATTTTTTTACATTCTCATTGTTACGCGAAGCTTTTAATTCCCGAAGTCTTTTTACCTGAAGCTCTTCGACTTCTTTTGATATTTTTAAGATTGGTATTTCGATTTGTTCGTTTTCTTCAACGAAATCATTCAGGCCGACGATAATTTTTTCTTTCCTGTCGAGCTCTTGCTGATAGCGGTAAGCGGAATCAGCGATTTCTTTCTGGAAGAATCCGTTTTCGATGCAGTTAATTACTCCGCCCTGAGCGTCAATCAATTCAAAATATTTTTCAGCCTCAGCTTCGATATCGTTTGTCAGTTTTTCCACGTAATAGCTTCCCCCGAGTGGGTCGGCAACACTTGCGACTCCGTGCTCATATGCAATAATCTGCTGAGTACGCAGGGCAATTTTAACGGCTTTATCCGATGGCAGGGCAAGTGTTTCGTCCATTGAGTTTGTATGGAGCGACTGCGTGCCCCCCAGCACTGCTGCAAGGGCTTCAATGGCTGTTCTGATGATGTTATTTTCGGGCTGCTGAGCTGTCAGAGAGCATCCAGCTGTCTGAGTATGGAATCTTAAAGTATGTGATTTCGGACTTTTCGCACCGTATTTATTTTTCATTCTCTTTGCATAAATTCTTCTTGCGGCTCTGTATTTTGCAATTTCCTCGAAGAAATCCAGATGTGCATTAAAGAAATACGAAATCCTCGGGGCGAATGCATCTACATCCATTCCTCTTTTTATGCAC
>PMIW01000046.1 GCA_003158365.1 Ignavibacteriota bacterium
GTATTAACCGATAATGTAATCGCAGAATTAGGAGCAAACATTCCTAATCCCAGATTCCTGAAATAAAATAAACTAATACCCGGATTCCCGGTATATAAATGAAATGATTTTGTTCCATCACTAAATAGGAAATGGAAAATGCAAGGACCGGTATATGCCAAACTACTAAATACAGTATTAGTATCAACCTGCGAATTCTCGGATGGATATGTAATTTGAGGCGCTGCCGGAATTTGAATATTCAAACCTGTTCCTCCTGCTTTTGGGAGCAAATTAATTACTCTGCCAAGTTGACCGTTATTATTTGGATCAAAAAACTCTAAAAAATAAATCGGATAAAAATTAACAGGAAGTCCGGATGGGATTAATAAATTAAATGTATTCCCATATATTAATCCAAAAAAACAATCAGTTGCAAAATAGTTTGCTTTTCGCGGTGACATCGAAAGAAACATAAATTCTGCATTTATATATCCGTTTGAAGGAATACCTGTTATTGTTCCCGATACCCTTGTTTCAGGAGGATTATAGTTTAACATAGAGTCAGTAAAAACCAGATTTGTATTTCCACCCGGAGTAATAGTAACATTCTCCATAGATCCAAATTTATCATAGCTTAAAGCTGCACCTCCGGTATCAGATGTATATAACAGCACGCTGACCCTGCCTTTCGCACTTTGATTATCAGGAAGATAAACATTACAGTGTGTACTACTACCGATTCCGTTAATATTATTTCCATCTGTAAAGAATACTTTAGAGTTGTTTGAATTCCCGGAAACACCTGAAAGGGTAACATTTATTTGCCCTTCAGGCATATTATAATTACCATCCCTGAAATGCGGCAGCCAGCACTCCGATGTCGATAGACCGGCATATACACTACCGCTGTTCGATATTGTATCTGTAATAAATACTGTATACGGAATTTGAACATCATTTATTACAAAGTTACCATAGTTATCCGTTATAGCAAATTTATCCTCTATTCTTACTTTAGCATCAGGCAGGCCCTGATTAAAAAAATACCCTATCACCTTTCCTGTTACATTAGTTCTTGCTGGAGGAGTTACGATAGGATTTTCCGATTCCTTACAGCTGAAATACTGCAGGCACAGCACTGCAATGACTGCGAGAAGAGCAGGCTTTTTCTTCATTTCTATCTCCTTTTTAAATTTGGACAAAGAAATAATAAAGTGCTATAATGATTGTTTGTTTAAATTAGAATAACTTTTTAGCGGTATAAAAGTGGTTCGATAGTTGATTTTGATTTATACAAACATAAATAGAATAATATTCTTTGTCAAGTTTCTTTTACGGAATTATATTATTTACATAAATTGATAATAGATTAAAAAAATGCTAAATTAATAAAAGATTGTATATTTCAAAATCGGAGGGATTGTTGAAAAGACTACTATTATTAGTAGTAAATCTGCTTTTTTTATGCTCGGGAATCTCAAATTCTCAGGATTCATTATTTACAAAACCCATCAAGACAAAAGAATTCGAATTAACAACGGAGTATAGCAAGACTTACCGATATAAATCAGGTCTTAAAGAAAATCAATTTTATGAAAGGTATATAACAGATTGCAATAAAATCATTCCTATTTCAGATTCTGTATATAGAGTAAATCATAAATATGGTTCTGATACTTTAATGTATAAAGATATTAAAGAGATAGTTTTTTACGGAGATAGAAAACTTGGTAAAGGATTAATGTACGCAGCCCTCTCCGGAGCTGCTGCAGGAGTATTATTTGGAGCTTATGCTCTTATATGGTCCTATAATTATGCAAAGGGAGAAGATGCTATTGGCGGTCCGATAACTGCAATTTATTCTGTACCGATTTTTACAATACTGGGCACAATAACAGGAGGTATAATAGGAATATTTTCAATAGAGCACGAAAATTTTGATTTCTCAAAAATCCCATATAATAATATAAAAGAACATATATACAAAATTCTTCTTCAACATCAGATAAATTTTTAGGAATACATATTCAGTGAGCTCTCTATTAAAGTAATTCCGAGACCTACGTTTCAATTTATCATTTTCAATTTAACTATCATTTCCCACCGAGCTTATACCAAATAAGCAATTCAATTAATTTATTACAAATCAAATAATAAATAATCAATACAGCAACCCGGCTGGAAGCCGCGTATTTCCTCACTTTTTCCTATCGATGTCAATATATCTACACCTTCATAATATTTACCTTAATTTTGTATGGGATTCAAAAATGTAGAATTATGAATGATGAATTCTGAATGATTATAAAAATATTAAAAGCAAAAACATTATGAAGATAATAGAAAGAGTTAAAAAGATATTCGGAAAGCCGGAAAAGAAAAGCCTTGAAAACGGCTGGCACTCCCTGAATGAATTTGTAAATTCATGGGGAGGCGAATCTTATAAATCTTACACATTCGCATGCATAAATGCAAGAGCGGAAAATATTTCCAAGGCAGGTATTTTTCTTTACAGGAGAAATCCAAACGGAGACCAGAAAGAAATTAAGAACCACGAATTTCTTACGCTGATTTCAAAACCGAATAAAAGAAACCAGACTTTTAAAGAAATTCTTCACAAGGTNNCTGGGCTTTTATCATCTGCCCTCGAAGAACGTGCAAATAGTAATGAATAAAAACTCTTCGGATATAGATTGTTATGAATACTATACTGACCTGGGAATAGTCAAATATAAACCTAAAGATATTATTCATTTCCTTATCCCGGACCCTGATTCGAGTGTATACGGTAAATCAACAATCTCGGGATTTAATTTCACACTCGAAATAGATTACCTTCAGAATTTATACCAGAGGAATTTTTATAAAAACGATGCGGCTATAGGAATGCTTCTTGAATCGGAAAATATTTTACCCGATGATAAGTACGAGAGATATGTAAACCAGTTCAAGCAGACTTATGAAGGGGCGGTAAATACTGGTAAAACGCTGCTGCTCGAAGGAGGAATAAAAGCAAAGCCATACCAGGCATTCCCGAAAGATGTCGAGATACTCCCCTCCCGGAAACTTATACGCGATGAAATTATGACGCTTTTCAGGGTACCGAAAGTAATTCTCGGAATCACGGATGATGTAAACAGGGCAAATTCAAGAGAATCTATCAAAATATACAATGACTACGTGATTAAACCGTTTGCAAAAATAAACATAGAAAGCAAACTGAATATCTTTCTGAAGAATAATTATGAAGAAGAAAACATATTCCTTTCTCTCGAATATGATTTTGAAATTGACAGGGACTTACAGCTTAGAGCTTATGAATTATACAGAAAGTATGATATAGCAAGTGTGGATGAAATAAGGGAAATGGAAGGCTTTAGCAAAATATCAAATATCAAAAATCAAATATCAAATACTAAAAACAGTGAAGAATAAAAATTTAACATTTATAATTTAACATTTAAAAAAGATGGAATATAAAAATTTTATTGTAATTGAAAAATCCTTTAGTGATAAGGATATGACGATAACACACTACATTTCGACTGTCACCCCCGACAGGTTTGGAGATATTGTGAATCCATTCGGAATGGATGCGGATAATTTTCGGAAAAATCCAATTGTGCTTTTTGGCCACAGCCATAATGCAAGAAGCAATGTAATCGGTAAAAACATTGCACTGTTTCCCGATGATTTTGGTGTAAAAGCAATAACTAAATTTGCTGATACTCCGGCAGGAAAGGATTTATATATCCTGAACAGGGAAGGATACCTGAATGCATGGTCAATAGGTTTCATTCCCAAAAAAACCAAAACACAAAGTACCACGATAAACAACCAGCCGGGAACTTACAACATAATAGATGAATGGGAACTGCTTGAATATTCATCGGTTGCTATTCCAGCAAATCCAGATGCATTAAACCTGATGATGAAAGAAATAAAATCTCCCGAAATAGTGGAAGAGATCAGTAAAGGAATTATCAACGTAGAAATCGAAGGAATTAAAGACCGGATAGACAGGCTTGAATCTAAACTTGCAGGAAAATTTAAAGATATAATTAAGTTAATAAATAAAAAGTAAAATAGTATGTAATTCAAATTTTATAAAAAACCATAAAAATTTAAAAAGAAAGGAATATTAATTATGGAAAATGAAAGAAAGACACTGGATGATGTAATCATCCCCGATGAAACCGATGTAAATAAAATCGAACGTATTTCGAAAAAGATTGCAGAAGATGTAGTTAAAAAAGAACTCGATGAGATTAATAAAAACATTTCGGGAATACCGACCGAGCCGTTCCGATCGGGTGAAAACAAGGAGGACCCGGTTGTTCAGGAAGGAAGGAACATTATTAAGGGAATTATTTACAACCGACCCGAACTCTTTTCCGAAAGGTATAAAACTTTCCTGAATGAAACGACCGGAAGCAGCGGTGGATTCCTTGTACCGCAGGAATGGTATAACAGAATTTTAAAACTTGTATCCGATTCGGGCGTTGTAAGGAAAAACGCTACTGTGATTAATATGAGCAGGAAAGAACTCGCTATTCCCAAGCTCGACAGGTTACCCGGATTTACTTTCGTATCCGAAGGCTCGATGAAACCGGTCAGCAACCCCACCTTTGCACAGGTTGTTCTTTCCAGAAAAGACGGTGGCTTTATAGTAATCTTTTCGAAGCAGTTAATCGAAGATGATGCTTTCGATATTATGGGATTTGTATCAAGGCTGGCTGCGCAGATAATCAGCAGAACTGAAGACCTTGCCGGATTTAAGGGTATCCTGGGACAAATTGACGGATTGTTTACAAACGGTATTGAAGCATCAGTATTGGATTTATCAGGTGCATCAATTTCCAGCATTACTTATGACGACATCATCAATATGGTCTCTTCGGTTCCTTCCGAAACTCTCGGTAAATCAAAATGGTATATGCACAGGACAATTTACGGTTTACTCAAATCGATGAAATATGAAGGCTCGCAGGAATATGTAATTTCCCCTGATGAAAGAAAAAGCAATATGCTCGAGGGATTCCCAGTCGTACTTACCGACCAGGCATATTCTTTAAGTGAAGATAGTCCTGACAGGGCGTTTATTGGATTCGGGGATTTGCAATACATGATTCTCGGTTCGAAAAACTCGTTAAGCATAGATTACTCAAAAGATGCTACGGTTGATATGGGTGGCGGACAGACAGTTAACCTCTGGCAAAACGGGCTTGTAGGTTTGAATTTTGGTGCATCGTTCGATATCAAGTTTTCGTTCCCGTCTGCCCTTGCAGTTGCAAAAACAAAAGAAAGCTGAAACAATGAGTAATGAATAATGAGTTATAAAAAAATAATTATTCTCTGTACCTGCAGTTAAGTGCGGGTACGGAGAATTCTAAACTTTAAATTTTATAATTATGATTTCTTTAGATGATTTAAAATATTATTTAAATATTTCGGATAACTCGCAGGATGATTTTTTACTGAAGATTATAGATATGGCTGTTGACAGAATAAATAATCTATGCAGAAGAAATTTAAATTACGGAACAAGATTTGATATTCTGGATGGAAACAAGCAAATCCTGCTGTGGTTAAAAGACTTTCCCGTTGAAAAAATTGAAGCAATAAAATACAGAACTGAAACCGGTTCATTTGACCACGATCTATTCGAATCAGGTAATATATCCGAAAATATTTATCTGGATAAACTGTCGGGTAAGTTAATTTTACTGAACAGTTATTCCCTCCCTGAAGGGAATTCCAATATTCAAATAAAATATTTTGCTGGATTTATGGATAATGCTCCGGATTCTGCTAATGAAACGCCAAAAGATTTAAAAAGCATTGCATTGATGATGAGTGCGGAGCTGTTCCTTAAAAGCTTTCAGAATGCCGGTGAAGAAATGACCAAAAGACTGGGACTGTTGCATTTCGAACATCTTATTAAAGATGACAGCAGTGAATCCAGGAGAAATTTTACATATGAAGATGAAGATTACGGATTACTTTTGGAT
The DNA here is from genome assembly GCA_003158365.1 of Ignavibacteriota bacterium. Lineage (GTDB taxonomy): Bacteria > Bacteroidota > Ignavibacteria > Tepidaquicellales > Tepidaquicellaceae > FEN-1279. The sequence goes on from PMIW01000046.1 coordinate 5,994, forward strand.
AAATATAAATCTCTGCGGGTTTAATATGGAAATTTCAAACGGAAATACAAAAATCTCGTTCCTGATTTCGGAATTCATCAAATGGATGATGGAAGTCATAATTATTGTTGGCACTGCAGTCGCACTTTATTATAACCTTGCCAATCAGTTCAACCTTGTAAAATCCGACCTGGGGAGATTGAATAAAGAATTCGAAGAAATGAAGACGGAATTTAAAATTCACCTGAAGGAGACAAAATGAATAAATTTTTCATAGAAGGCAACGAATATTCGATGATGCGGCTTCTGTCATTTATTAGTATCGTTTCCGCTTTAATTGTATCGGGTTTTACAATTGTTTTCGTTTTTTTGAAAACCGATATCACATATATAAGGGAAATGATATTGCTTTCGGGAACTCTCCTCGGTTTTGGTTTTGGAGGAAAAGCAATTCAGAAATTCGGAGAAGCTAAAAATAATGAATAACGAGTAATTAGGAATGAAT
>PMIW01000051.1 GCA_003158365.1 Ignavibacteriota bacterium
GTTAATAAAATAAATTAGAATATGCCGAAACCGAATTCTGAGTTAAGCAAGGAATCAGCTTATGAAAAACGCATAAGTTATCATAAAGCTCTTCTAGAAAAAATAAACAACATAACGGAAGAGATTAAGAAAGCCGGCGGAGAAAAAGCAATCGAGAAACTTCACTCTCAGAGAAAGCTTCACGCCCGCGAAAGAATTGAACTGCTTATCGATGCCGGTACAAATTTCATTGAGCTTGGTTTATTTGCAGCATACGGAATGTATGAGGAATACGGAGGTGCGCCGTCTTCGGGAACGATATTCGGAATAGGAATAATTCACGGACGCGACTGCGTAATAGTTGCAAACGATGCTACAGTAAAAGCAGGAGCGTGGTTTCCGATTACCTGTAAAAAAAATCTCCGCGCACAGGAAATAGCAATGGAAAACCGGCTGCCGATAATTTACCTGGTTGACTCTGCAGGGGTTTTTCTTCCTTTACAGGACGAAATTTTTCCCGACAAGGAACACTTTGGAAGGATATTCAGGAATAATGCTATAATAAGTTCTATTGGAATTCCTCAGATAGCTGCTATAATGGGTCCCTGCGTTGCAGGAGGGGCTTACCTGCCTATTATGAGCGATGAAACGATAATAGTAGAGGGTGCGGGAAGTATTTTCCTTGCAGGTCCGCATCTTGTAAAAGCCGCAATCGGTGAAGTGATTGATACAGAACATCTCGGAGGAGCGGAAGTTACGACTGCAATATCAGGAATATCGGATGAAAAAGTCCCTGACGATGAAACAGCACTGAAAAAAATAAGAAGTTTGGTGAGTAAATTCGGACAGACTGAAAAAGCGGGATTCGACAGAATTGCATCCCTGCCGCCATCGCATCCGCAGGATGAAATTTACGGAATAATTCCCGACGACAGTTCAAAACCCTATAACACTTACGAATTAATTTACAGGATTATTGATAACGGGGATTTAGACGAATATAAACCGACTTACGGACAAACCATTATTACCGGTTATGCAAGAATTGACGGCTGGGCTGTGGGCATTGTTGCGAACCAGCGTGATGTTGTGAAAAAGAAAATGCCGAAAGGACATACGGAGATTCAACTGGGAGGGGTGATTTATTCAGACTCTGCAGATAAGGCTACGAGGTTTATATTAAACTGCAATCAGAGAAAAATTCCATTGCTATTCCTTCAGGATGTTACGGGATTTATGGTCGGCTCGCAATCGGAACACGGCGGAATAATTAAAGACGGTGCTAAAATGGTAAATGCGGTTGCAAATTCTACAGTTCCTAAAATAACAATCATAACTGGAAACAGTTACGGAGCCGGTAATTATGCAATGTGCGGGAAAGCATATGACCCGAGATTTATATTCGCTTATCCTAATGCAAAAATCGCCGTGATGGGAGGTGCGCAGGCATCAAATGTGCTGCTTGATATAAAAATCGGACAGATGAAAAAGCAGGGAAAAGAAATTCACGAAGTCGACAAGAAAAAATTTCTGGATGAGATTCAAAACCGGTATGAAGAGCAGACAAATGTTTTATATGCCGCATCGAGACTATGGATTGACGATATAATAGACCCCGCGGAGACAAGGGAGATAGTTTCTTATTGCATTAACCTTGTAAATAACAATCCGGATATAAAGAAATTTAATCCCGGAGTGATTCAAACGTAGAACATTAACCACAAAGGACGCAAAGGTTTCCGCAAAGAACGCAAAGGAGAGCAGTATTTCGGGCTAATTCCCATATTTTTAATTTCTATTCCATGGCCTAAAAGGTTGTGGCTATTGAGCAGTAATATGTATAAACTTAAAAATATTTAAATCTTCCAACCTTTTAATCTTCAAATTGTTTTCCATTTAATTTGATTCCCTAATAAGCTATTTTGTGTGTAAATATAATATAAAGCGTTTTGATACCATCAAAAGATATTAGAAAACAGTTTTTAGATTTTTTTAAGGGAAAAGGACACACAATTGTACCTTCTTCATCGGTAGTCCCTTATGAAGACCCGACATTACTTTTTACAAATGCAGGAATGAACCAGTTTAAAGATGTTTTTCTTGAAATTGGTAACAGGGAATATAAACGAGCGGTTGACACACAAAAATGTATCCGCGCAGGCGGTAAACATAACGACCTCGAAGAAGTTGGTGTAGACGGATACCATCACACTTTTTTTGAAATGCTCGGCAACTGGTCATTTGGTGATTATTATAAAAAGGAAGCAATTACATGGGGCTGGGAATTGCTTACAAAAGTCTGGAAGCTTCCTAAGGAAAGACTTTGGGCAACTGTTTATAAATCTGATGATGAAGCTTATGATATCTGGAAAAACGAAACCGACATCGATGAATCGCATATTTTAAGATTCGATGAAAAAGATAATTTCTGGGAAATGGGTGAAACCGGTCCCTGCGGTCCCTGCTCGGAAATCCATTTTGATTCATCCCCTGATGGATGCAAGCCTGAAGACATAAACGCAGGGAAAGAAGATGTAATCGAAATATGGAATCTCGTTTTCATACAATATAACCGAAATGAAAAAGGAGTACTCAATCCCCTGCCGCGCAAACACGTTGATACAGGCATGGGTTTCGAAAGAATTGTCAGAGTTTTGAATAATAGCAAATCAAATTATGAAACGGATATATTCGAACCGATTATATTTGAGATTGTAAAAATTACCGGCAAAAAATATGAAGGCGAAAATATTTCATCGATTAATGCAATCGCAGACCACGTAAGGGCTTTAACGTTTGCTATCTGTGACGGAGCATTCCCTTCAAATGAGGGCAGAGGTTATGTCTTAAGAAGAATATTAAGGCGCGCTTTACGTCTCTCAATAAAACTTGATAATAATGAACCACTTTTATATAAGCTTGTCGATGTGGTTGTGAATAATTTTTCGGATCCATTTCCGGAATTAAAAGATAAGCGCGATTATATAATAAATGTCATTAAATCAGAAGAAGAAAGTTTTCAAAAGACACTTTATAAAGGCATCGAGCTTTTTGAAGAAGTTTATGATAAGATAAAAAATAAAGATAATATTTTTCCGGGTGAAGATGCTTTTAANNCGGTGGATATGAAAAAGTTCGATGAAGAAATGCAAAAACAGAAAAATCGCGCAAAAGCCGCAAGGAAAGAAGAAATAATTCTTGCCGATACGAAAATCTTTGAACTCGATGAAAAAATAAAAGCGCAGAATCCTGATTATGACCCTTATAATATAACTCAAAACGGCGTTAAAACAAACCTGCTCAATGTAAACAGGATAGCAAATTCCGATATAGAAGTTCTCGTTTTAAAAAATAATCCTTTTTATTCCGAATCGGGCGGTCAGGTAAGTGATACGGGAAAATTAATTTTTTCTGACGGATATGCGCTCGATGTGATTGACAGCAAAAATAATTTTTACGTTTATGTGAAAAATTATGACCACAAAAATATATTTCATAAAGAGGTCATTGCGAAAGTAGATTATAAAAGAAGGCGTGCAATTCAAAGGAATCATTCCGCCACGCATCTTGTACACGAAGCCCTGAGGCGCGTTCTTGGAAGTCACGTTAAACAAATGGGTTCACTCGTCACAGATGAATATTTACGATTCGATTTTCCGAATTTAAAAAAATTAACCGGCAAAGAGATTCTCCGGATAGAAGAAATTGTAAACGGGAAAATACTTGAAGGAATAAAAGTAAATACACTGAAAGATGTTTCCATCGGTGAGGCAAATAAAATTCCAAATGTTAAAAAATTCTTCGGAGAGAAATACGGGAGCGTTGTAAGGGTCGTTACTATGGATGAAAATTTTTCTGTCGAATTTTGCGGCGGCACTCACGTTTCGAATACAAATGACATCGGTCTCTTTAAAATCACAAAAGAGGAAAGCATTTCATCAGGCGTTAGAAGAATTTTCGCAAGAACAGGTGAAGGTATAATTAATCTGATAGATGAAAAAATTGACAGCATAGAAAATATTATTTCAGAATTGCCTAATAAATATTCCAATAATTTTAAATCCGGTCTGGATGAATTCAGAAAAGGATATCGTAACATAGATTTTAAAGACGTTTCTATGATGCGAACTCTTCTTGAATACCAGGATGCGACGATAAAAACACTTTATGATTTACGCGAAAAATATATTGAAGAAAAAAAACAGGATG
>PMIW01000138.1 GCA_003158365.1 Ignavibacteriota bacterium
AACGGATTCGGATAATTCTGCATCAATGAATAACTGGTCGGTACCTGAGATGAAATATTTGTTATTCCAACAGGTGGAAGATCACTAAATACTAATTTCTTGAATATTGTATAAGTTGTATCAATAGGTGCATTCTGAGTGAATGTATAACTACCAGGTGAATTTGATTGATTCCAGGTAATATTAAAAGTTGTTGAGGTATTGCCTGTTTTTGATACCGATGGATACAGTTCATCTACTTTTGCTGTATGTGTCACATACCGAAGAGGTGACCAAGTTGCACCGTTATCGAGTGATTTACTTATTAAAATATCCTGGAAGTGATAGTTTGTACCTGTTGAATATGTACTTGTATCAGGCTGGACTGCATTGAAAGCGCAATACAAAACCGTACCGTCATCAGACCATGAAAGTGATGGAACGCTGAACGGACGGAAAGAATATTGAACATCTGTTGTATTATCAAATGCTGTAAAGAAAGCTACCGAATCAAGCATGAACGGATACTTTGTGAAATCAGCTATAACTGTCGGATTTCCACCATTAATTGTCGGTGACCAGAATAATATTTTGCTTCTGCTTCTATAACCATCATAAGATCCCAGTGTGCTGTAAGCCATGCACCTTTGAGTTGAATTTGGTTTATACACAACGTCTGCCATAAGCCATGCAGAATCCTGGGTAGCCGGACCGACTGCTATCGGACCGGTAAAAGATGCACCACCATTTGTTGATTCATATGCATTCAATACGTATGCTACCTGATCATGCCATGCTGCAAATACCCGCTGACCGTCACTCGAAATTGCACTGTAAGTCCTATAACTAGTATTCATTGCCGGAGCAATCAATACTGGGGTAGAAAACGTATTCGTTACAAAATTAAACTCCGCATAGAATAATGAATCTGTCGCTGCACCGGTTCCTGCGGGAATTACACCACCTATAGTTGTGGAATTTTTAATATATCCAAAATAATCTCTGTAAAATCTTGTTGGCAGGGAATAAAAATTGAATGACCCTAATCCAAGTAATTGTTCAACAAATGCAGTACCTTGTCCTGCAGTGCTTGTATTAGTAATATATAATCTTCCGGTGGAGATTAATGTTCTTAAACCTGAAACGTAAATCGGGAAAATATTTGGCCATCTGTTAGCAGTCGAGCCACCAGTGTTTAAAGCGTCAGTCAACCATGTTAAACCACCGTTATAACTGACATTGTATTGAACACGTGAAGGATACACAATTGGTGGCGGTGGATTTGTGTTATCACCATTAATATCCTGGGCTACAACAACTGTATCGCCAAGGACAAAAAGTTTTCTCATATTGTTACCATTTGTGGCATAATCGTTATAATTGATAGGAAATGGAACAGTTCCTGCCGGAGCAAATCTATTATGCAAAGTCGGATGATTAAACAATGGCTGGAAACTATTTATAACTGTTTCGCAATTGTCTAATTTCTGAATTCCCACTTTTTTAGTTACAACAGATCTATCCTGAGCAAACAAAGCTGTAACTAAGAACAGTAAGCAAAGAGTTTGAAAAATTTTAAGCATTTTTTTTCTCCTTTAATTTTTAGAATTTTATTATAAATATTTCAAAAAGAACAATTTCATTATTTACGTTAATATAATACTAATTCAAAAACTTGTCAATATACAATTTTGTAATGGTTTTTCGGCATTTTTTAAAAATGCAAGTGAAAAAATATATTTCCAAAAATATTTATTTTTTCAAAAAATATTTTTTTACTTGCATAAATATATCATTTGATATATATTGTATGCTTTCCTCAGTTTTTCCGGCAATATGATTTGTCAAAATCACATTTTTCAGACCATAGAATAATTCATTAATATCAGGTTCATTTTTAAATACATCAAGTCCGGCATAATATAAACTCCCGTTTTTTAGCAATTTAATCAAACTCTTTTCATCGATAATCTCTCCCCTTGATGTATTTATTAATATAGTATTGTTATTTAATATATTAAGTTTATTTTTTGATAAAAAATTTCTGTTATTTTTGTCTAAAGGGATATGAACTGTAACTATATCAGCATTTTTTAGTATAAAATCAAGATTTTTAAATTTGTACATATATAGTTTGTTTCTTACATTTTTATCAATATCATTTGCATATATTATCATTTCAAATGCTTCCGCATATTTTGCGACTCTGGAACCGACCTTCCCCATTCCGATTATTCCAATTTTTTTCCCCTTTAATTCAAATCTTTTAAAATCAATATTGGAAAATTTTTTCGTTCTTACTAATCTGTCTGAATAATTTATTTGTTTTAAAATTCCAAGGATTAAACCAAATGTATGCTCTGCCGCAGAAACTGTATTTCCTTCTTCAGAATTTATTATTTTAATATTGTTTTTTTCAGCCGAATCTAAATCAATATGGTCCACGCCTTTTGAGCAGGTAGCGATTAATTTAAAATTACATTTTTCAAGAAATATTTTGTTAATCTTTCTTGCTGAACGAATAACCAGAGCATCATAATCGCTGTAGTTTTTTAATATATCGCCATTCGATAAGTTATAATCAGCTTTTACAAGGAAATGTTTTTTAATCAGAAATTTCAAACCCGATAAATTAATTTTATCGGCGATAAGGATTCGTATTTTGCTTTTAGAATTTAACAAAATAGATTTAAAAAAATTTATTTGACTGAATTTTAATCTTTATTTTTGGGATTTTCAAGTGCATCCTGTATCAGATGCAGGATTTCGGATTTCCCCTCACCCGTGATAATGGAAAAAGGAATATAATCTTTGCACAGTTCGTCATTGTTTACGATTTTTGACGAACGGTAAATTTGCTTTTCCATTTTATTTTTGGAAATCTTGTCTGCTTTCGTTAAAACAACTGCATAAGAAATCTCATAATATTCAAGCCAGCTTACCATCAATTCATCAAGATAAGTCGGTTCGTGCCTGGCATCAATCAAAACAAATACCATATTAACGTTTTGTCTTTCACTTATATATTCTTCAACCAATTTTCTCCAGCCCGCCCTTATTTGTTCAGGTACTTTTGCATAACCATATCCTGGTAAATCGACAAGATAATACTCCTCATTTATTAGAAAGTAATTCAATTGTCTTGTTTTTCCCGGTACTGAACCTATTTTGGCAAGATTCTTTTTATTACATATTTTATTGATTAAAGATGACTTTCCGACATTCGACCTTCCGACAAACACAAATTCAGACAATACGGATTTTGGTAATGTTCGTAAATCGTATATACTATTTATAAATTCGGCTGAGGTAATTTTCATTGTCTTTATATTTATTATATAAAAAATCCCTAACTTTTAAAAAAAGGACTAATATGTTTTTATATTATTTAAAAGTTAAGGATAAATTTTAATTGTTAAAGTATATACTTTAAACTTATAAACAAAATAATAATTATTATTAATAAATAAAATGCATTTATTATGACAAAGAAAGGATCGGGACAAAAAAAAACTTCAAAAACCGGAGCTTTTGAAGTTTTAGAATATAATAACTAAATAAATTACTTATCTTCTTTTTTTGTTTTTTTCGGTTTTGCTTCTTTTTCTTTTTTCACCTTTGTCGATTTCGCTTTCGGTTTTTCCTCTTTATCCTTTACTGCCGTCTTCTTTGTCTTTGGTTTTGCGGTTTTTTTCACTTTTGTTTCTTTTTTCGGTTCCTCAGCGGGAGCTTCGAGCGTTTCTTCCTTTTTATCCTTCCCTTTTCCTTTTATTTCTTCTTTCTTCTTTTCTGCTTTTTCTTTTTCTTTAATTATGCTGTAGTCCACAAATTCAATAATGGCCTCATTTGCACCATCACCGTATCTGAAACCTGTTTTCAATATTCTTGTATATCCGCCGTTTCTGTTTTCCACTTTCTTTGCTATTTCATCAAATAAAATCTGAATAGCCTCTTTGTCTTTTATCATGCTCGCAGTTACTCTTCTGTGATGCAAAGCTTTTTCTGCTTCTTTAGATGAAAACTTGAGAGCATTTTTTGCCTTTGTTACGTAAGGTTCTATATATGTTCTAAGTTCCTTGGCTTTTGCCAAAGTAGTTTTTATTCTTTTATGCTTGATTAATGCAATGGCTAAATTCGAAAGTAATGCTTTTCTATGACTTGCAGTTCTTTTTAATTTTCTGCCTTTTTTTCTATGCTCCATATCAAATTGTTTTTTGTAGTTGTATAATTATTTTTCTTTTTCATCGTTTAAGTACTTACCGACATCCATTCCAAAAGTAAGTCCAAAATCTTCAATAAGTTCGGTCAGTTCGGCAAGAGATTTTCTTCCGAAATTTCTGAAGTGCAGCATTTCAGATTCATTTTTGCTTACCAAATCAGAAATTGTCTTTATTTCAGCTGACCTCAAACAGTTTTGCGAGCGAACCGATAAATCAAGTTCATCGACAGGTGTCAACAGAATTTTCTTTACCATTTCGAACTGCTCGTCTTTTTCGTCTGTTTCCACTTTCTTTTCTTCCAGTTCCGGTCTAAGATCAAGAATAAGCTGAATATGCTCTCTTAATATCCTTGCAGCAATAATAAGAGATTCTTCAGGCTCGGTTGTCCCGTTTGTGTGGATTTCAAGAACAAGTTTTTCATAATCGGTTTTTTGTCCGACACGTGTATTTTCAATAATGTAGTTAACTTTTGTAGTCGGTGAAAAAATAGAATCGATAGGAATGAATCCTATTGGAAATTCATATTTTTTATTTTCTTCCGACGGCACATAACCGATTCCGTTTCCCATTCTCAGTTCAATATTCAAATGCGCATCTTTGTTCAGAGTTGCAATGTGTAATCCGGTATTCAATATTTCATAATCTGCAGTTGCATTCTGAATATCTTTTGCCGTAAATACACCCGGTCCGTTTATTTTAAATTCAATCTTGCTGGATTTATTTGTGATATCCTTAAACTTTACTTCTTTCAGGTTTAAGATTATTTCGGATAAATCTTCAACAACACCTTTTATCGGAGTAAATTCGTGCTGAATATCATTTACTTTAATAGCAACTATTGCTGTCCCCGGAAGAGACGATATTAAAACGCGTCTCAAAGAATTTCCCAGCGTTACACCATATCCTCTTTCCAGCGGTTGAATAATAAATTTCCCGTAAGTATCTGTATAAGTAGATTCTTCCTTTACAACTTTTTCGGGTATTTGTAAATGATTGATCTTCATTATATTTTATTATTTAATTTTTAATTTTATTTTGAATAAAGTTCGACGACAAGCTGTTCATTGCCGATAAATGGAACTTCTGTTCTTTCAGGACTGTGTAAATAAGTCCCTGCCATATTGGCCTTATCTAAATTTAACCATGATACGAGCATATTTTCTTTCATCCTTTTCATAGATTCGTGAAAAGCGGGCAATTTCTTGCTTTTATCCCTGACCTGAATTACATCACCTGATTTCAGGACATAAGAAGGTATATTTACAATTGAGCCGTTAATAGTCAGATGGCGGTGAGTAATCAGTTGTCTTGCAGCTTTTCTCGACGGAGCCAAACCCAGTCTGTACAAAGTATTATCGAATCTGCTTTCAAGGATTTTAACAAGGTTTTCACCTGTTATTCCTTTTTTCTTTGAAGCGGCTTCAAAGTAATTCCTGAATTGTTTTTCAAGCAATCCGTAAGTCTTGCGGATTTTTTGTTTTTCCCTTAACTGCAGGGAATAGTCACTGATTCTTGACCTTCTCGATAAACCGTGCTGTCCCGGAGGGTAATTTCTAGATTCTATCGGACATTTATCGGTATAACATTTTGTTCCTTTTAAAAACAGTTTTTGTCTTTCTCTTCTGCAAAGTTTGCAATTTGCGTCTATATATCTTGCCATTTAATTGTATAGTTTGATATTATTTATATTAAATATTTTATTATTAATCAGTAATAGTTCATAACACATAATTGTTCCCAGCCCCTGTAACGGCATTCATTTAATCAGACTCTTCTTTTCTTCGGAGGTCTGCAACCGTTATGCGGCAAAGGAGTAATATCTTTAATGGATGTAATCTCCAACCCTGTGGTATTAAGAGATCTGACAGCAGCGTCTCGGCCCGAGCCTACCCCTTTAATCAATACTTCAACTTTTTTCAATCCTGCATCCATTGCTTCTTTTGCAGCCGACTCAGCAGTTAACTGAGCCGCAAAAGGAGTATTTTTTTTCGATCCCTTGAATCCCATCTTTCCTGATGATGCCCAGGATATTGTATTACCGTATACATCCGTTAAAGTGACGATAACATTATTAAATGTAGCCTTAACATGAGCCACACCGGTCGATTCAACCTGGATTTTTTTCTTCGCTTTTTTATAAGTCTTTGCCAAATTTTCTTTTATTTTTAAATGTTAAATGTTAAATTATATTTTGTAAATATTTATTGTGTTCAGTCCATTACCAACAAGACTTTACAAACTCAATGCACTCTACAGACCAAATTATTTCTTCGCCGATGCTTTCTTTTTACCCGCGACAGTTTTTCTCTTACCCTTACGTGTTCTGGCATTGGTTCTTGTTCTTTGCCCGCGAACCGGTAAACCTCTGCGGTGTCTTTTGCCTCTGTAAGTTCCAATGTCCATAAGGCGCTTGATGTTCATCTGAACTTCGGATTTCAATGCACCTTCGACCTTTATTTCGGAACTTATTTCGTTTCTAATTTGATTTACCTGATCATCAGTAAGCTGAGAAACTTTTGTGTCTTCACTTATTCCAAGTTTACCAAGTATCTTTTTTGATGTCGATACACCGATTCCAAAAATTGATGTAAGTCCTATCACGACTCTTTTATTTCTTGGTAAATCTACTCCAGCAATTCTTGCCAATTTTATTTCTCCTGATTATACTTTTATTAAAATTATTTTTTTTATTTTCAATTTTCACTAATAACTGTACATTGTAAATTGTAAATTGTACATTAAAAAATTGAATTAACCCTGTCTCTGTTTGTGTTTCGGATTAACGCAAATTACCCTAACAACGCCCTTGCGTTTTATAATTTTGCATTTATCACACATTTTTTTTACCGAACTTCTGACTTTCATATTAAATATAATTAATCGTTTTAAATTCTTTATTTATACCTGTATGTAATTCTGCCTTTTGTTAAATCATACGGAGACAACTCCACGGTAACTTTATCACCCTGCAAAATCCTGATATAATTCATCCGCATCTTCCCGGAAATATGAGCAAGTATTTCATGTCCGTTTTCCAATTTCACTTTGAAAGAAGTATTCGGAAGAATTTCCGTTTTTATTCCGTCGACTTTTATTGAATCTTGCTTAACCAATTTATTCTTTCTTTTTAATATTTAAAATATTAATAAAAAGACTTTGTTAAAATCTCAGGTTCGCCATCCGTTATCAAAATTGTATGTTCAAAATGTGCTGACGGTTCATTATCTTTCGTAACAGTAGTCCACCCGTCTTTCATAGTTTTGATCGAATATGTCCCGTAATTAATCATCGGTTCAATTGCTATTGTCATTCCTTTAACCAGTTTAAATCTGTTTTTCGGGTTATAGTAGTTTAAAACAGCAGGTTCTTCATGAAGATGGCTCCCAATTCCGTGACCGCACAGATCCCTTACGACACCGTATCCTGATCCCTCGCAAAAGTCCTGTATTGCACTTGCGACATCATTCAGTATATTTCCGTTTCTTGCCCGGGATATTCCTTTGTATAAGGATTCTTTCGTGACTTGCAGCAACCTTTTTTTCTTTGACGATATTTCCCCTACTTCAAACGTATACGCTGCATCACCGTAATAACCGTCTTTTAAAACTCCTACATCAATTGAAACAATATCTCCGTTTTGTAATTTCCGAGGGCCCGGAATTCCGTGAACAACCTCTTCATTTATTGAGATGCAACTACTTGCAGGATATCTGTTTTTATTATCGCCGTATCCTTTGAAAGCAGGATAACCGCCGCTGGCAACAATAAATTTTTCAATCAACTCATCAAGTTCTTGAGTCATCACCCCTTCTTTAATAAAATCTTTAATATATGTAAGAACATTTGCAACTATTTTACAACTAGCTCTGATTAATTCAATTTCCTTATCGGTTTTTATTAATGACATCTAAAAAACAGCTACCTTCTGGATTTTAATTTTGAACCTTTCATAAATCCGTCATAATGCCTCATTAATAAATGTGATTCAACCTGCTGCAGTGTATCAAGTGCAACCCCAACCACAATAAGCAGGCTTGTACCGCCAAAAAACTGTGCCAGCCCCTGTGTAATTCCGATTTTAACAAGAAGAGTTGGAATAATAGCGATAATTGCCAGAAAAATCGAACCAGGTAAAGTAATTTTCGTTAAAATATTATCAATAAAATCTGACGTTGGTTTACCCGGTCTGACACCCGGAATAAATCCGCCCTGTTTTTTCATATTATCTGCAACATCTTTCGGATTAAATGCAATTGCAGTATAAAAATAAGTAAAAAATACAATTAATAATGCATAAATAAATGAATAAAAGAAACTCTGGTACTCAAAATATTTTGCAATTGACTGCATAAAATCACTGTTCGGGAAAAAGGACAAGACTGTATTGGGAATAAACATAATAGACTGAGCAAAAATTAAAGGCATAACACCAGCCTGGTTTACTTTCATCGGAATATATTGTGTCACTCCACCGAATACTTTTCTCCCTATAACACGCTTGGCATATTGAACGGGTATTTTCCTCGTTGCAACTGTAACCGCAATTACACCTGTTATAATTAACACAAAACCCGCAACATAAATTGCTTCTATGAGAATATTTCTCACACCCGAAGATATAATTTGAATTTCATCGAAAATAGAGTATGGAAAACGGTCAATGATACCAATAAAAATAATCAACGAGATACCATTTCCAATTCCTTTTTCCGTAATCTGCTCTCCAAACCACATTAAAAGTATTGTACCCCCCGTCAAGAATATTACAGTTGAAAAAGTAAATAAAAATCCTGTTACTTCAGGACTTATAATATTCATTTCACCGACTCTGCGACTTGCAAACTGAACACTTACTCCCCAAGCCTGTAATGCAGCAACCGGAATTGTAAGCAAGCGTGTCATCTGGTTTATTTTTTTTCTTCCGTCTTCACCTTCTTTTTGCAGTTTCTGAAAATACGGGAATACTGCTCCAAGTAATTGGATTATAATAGACGCACTGATGTACGGCATTATACCCAACGAAAAAACAGCAGCCTTGTTGAATGCACCACCGACAAATAAATCATATAATCCGAATAATGTATTCGCTGATTGGTTTTTCTGTGCTTCAACTAAAAGAGATGCGTTAATTCCCGGAATTGTTATGTGAGCACCAATCCTGACAACGATTAATAATGCAACCGTAAAGAGAATTCTGGAGCGGAGCTCTTCAATTTTAAAAATATTTCTGAAATTCTCTACGAATCCGCTCATATTATAATTGCTTTCCCTCCCATCGACTCAATCTTCTCAATCGCCGTTTTACTGAATGCGTCTGCAGAAATTTCAAGTTTTGATTTCAATTCTCCGTTACCTAAAATTTTCAAAGGTTTATTTTTATTTTTCAGAAAATTGTTGCTCAATAAAAATTCAGCACTCAAACTTGTTTCTTTTAATTTCCCAGAGTCAATTAATTTTTGTAAATCGCCAACATTAATAGTGTTGAAATCAACTCTATTTATGTTTTTAAACCCAAATTTCGGCACCCTTCTTTGAAGCGGCATCTGACCACCTTCAAACCAAGCTCTGTTCTTATAACCCGAACGAGATTTGGCACCGTTCTCCCCTCTTGTAGATGTACCTCCGAACCCGGAGCCCTGACCTCTACCGACTCTTTTTTTCTTTTTCCTTGAACCTTCTGCGTATTTTAGATTACTAAGTATGTCCATTTATTTATTTATTTTAAAACATATAAAGACCCCTTGTTTAAGCAAGGGGTCTTGTGAAAAAATATTTACTTAATTTTTTTTATAATTTTATTATTTATGAAAATTATATGAAGCTGAAATTACACCATAAAGATCATTTGTCTTACCTGTAAGAATATATGGTCCTTCTTTGTAGAATCTTTCACCAATCGCACCATCAAAACTGAATCTTTCAAAGTGTAAACCTAGACCTGTCGTAATTGTCTGGTCAGCATCTGTAGGTGCCGAGTTTTTAAGAGTAAGCTGAATAGGTGTTGACCCTGCATTAAATTTTGCATCATCTTTAGTCATTACAACTGCTCTTGAATATCCAAGACGTCCGCTTAACCATTCAGTAAAGAACCATTCTGTCGAAATATTGAATTTAGGTAATGTAAAAGTTGAGTATGTTTCGTCATATGCTGTTACATCTTCTCTTTTGTAATTTTGTGAATGATATCCCATTGATAAACCTGTTGCTAAAGTTCCTTTTTCAAGAATCGGCATATTTATACCTATTCCTGCATTCAGATTCGTATATGAATACTTCGGTAAAATATCGGTATAAGCTGTCGGAGTACTTGTTATTTTTGCATTCCAGCTAAACATATTGAATCCAACATAAGGTACCAATTTTATTTTATCATTTTTTTCAACAGTAAACCAACCTCTTAACATAATTCCTAATTGCATTCCACCTTCATTTTCAATAGTATTAGTTGATGGGCCACTTGCAGAGCCATCATATTTAAAACTGTTTAATTTGAAATCAATAGAACCTTCGATCCAATCCGCATTCATTTTGTAAATCATTCCAAGTTGTGATCCGATTGCTGAAGAACTACGTTTTACCATTAGATTATAAGAACCAGCAATTGTGTCTCTTTCTGATGACCAAGCAGCATAATAAGGTGCTATTGCCAAATTAAAATTTGAACTTTGTATACCAAATAAAACCTTCAATGGAACTATTGGAGCCTGAACTTCAACGATATTAAATGCATAACCACCATTTGTTGTTGGAATTTCTTGAGCAAATAGACTAACATTATCTTCGCTCTTATTTAATACCAGTCCAAGATTCATATTTTTCTTAGTACCAATACCGAAATTAACTCCTGCATATTGATCAGTAAGTTGATTTTGGTTGACTGAATTTCTACCAATATTTGCAAACACATAATTTTTGTACACTCCACTCCACGCGGGATTGTTATTTATATCTATTACAGGGTCTAAAATAAAGGGACTACTACCCAGTGCCTCATATCTACCCGGACCGCCCGGAATAGAATTATTCTGGCAATAAGATATGTTCGAAAATAACAAAACTGCAAAAATGAATAAAGATACGAATAATTTTTTCATTTTTTTTCCTTTCTGTTTTGGTTTTTTAATTTATTTATTTNNTTAGTTATCTTAATAACTTATAAAAGAATATATGATTATGATATTTCAACTTTCACTAAATGTTTTACTTTTTCTATCATCCCTCTAATCTGAGGGGTGTCTTTTTTAACAACCGAATAATTAGGTCTGCCAAGTCCCAATGCCTCAATTGTCCTTTTCTGATTTTTTATTCTGTCAATTACGCTTTTTGTCTGCGTTATTTTTATAAATTTATCCATTTTATAATTAAAAGTCAAGTTTCTTCGTAAACTACTTCAAGTAAGCAGTCTAATTACGTTGTAAATAATTCAGTTAAGCTAATTCCTCTTCTATCTGCAGCAATTCTTGCATCATACAAATTTCTTAATGCTCTGATGGTTGCTTTTACAACATTGTGAGGATTTGAAGA
>PMIW01000190.1 GCA_003158365.1 Ignavibacteriota bacterium
GTTGATGCTGCAAGGTGGAAAGGTAAATCAATAAAAGGTAGAATACGAAGTGAGATTATCCAGTAGAGATGGAGAATTATGAATGAAAAAAAGACAGAATAGAAAATTCTGTCTTTTTTAATATTATTTATTTTTAAGTTCAAATACTTAAATTAAATATACAAGTTCAATTACACTCTATAATCTTCGACAGAGCCGCAGGAACAAACAAGATTTCTGTCTCCGTATGCATCGTTTATCCTGCTAACAGTCGGCCAGTATTTACTATTCTTCAATCCTTCAACGGGGAAAGCCGCCTGCTGTCTCGAATATGGATGATTCCATTCGCCGCCGGTCACATAAAGCGATGTATGAGGTGCATTTTTAAGCGGGTTATCTGTCTCGCTCATTTCACCTTTTTCAATCATTTCGATTTCCTTTCTGATTGAAATCATTGCATCGCAGAACCTGTCGAGTTCATATTTGGATTCGCTTTCAGTCGGTTCGAACATCAGTGTTCCTGCAACAGGGAAAGACACGGTCGGTGCATGGAAGCCGTAATCCATGAGTCTTTTTGCAATGTCGATCACATCGACGTGTGCAGTATTTTTAAATTCTCTGACATCGAATATAAGTTCGTGTGCAACTCTGCCTTTAGAGCCCGCATATAAAGCCTTAAAATGATTTTTTAAACTGTCTTTAACATAGTTAGCATTCAGAATTGCAATTTTAGTCGCAAGGGTCAATCCTTCAGAGCCCATCATTTTTATATATGCATAAGAAATCGGCAATACGCTGACGCTTCCGTAAGGAGCGGATGAAACTGCAGAAATTGAATCACCGGTTCCGATTTTTACAATACAATGGCCGGGCAAGAATTTTACTAGATTTTCAGCAACTGCAATTGGACCTATTCCGGGACCTCCGCCCCCGTGAGGAATTGCGAAAGTTTTATGGAGATTCAGGTGGCAGACATCTGCTCCGATTTTTACGGGGCTGGTAAGTCCGACCTGAGCATTCATATTAGCGCCATCCATATAAACAAGACCTCCGAATTTATGAACATATTCGCAAATCTCTATTATATTTTCCTCGAATACACCGTGAGTAGAAGGATAAGTAACCATTAGAGCTGCAAGTGTATCTTTATATTCTTTAGCTTTTTTCTTTAAGTCATCTGTATCAATATTTCCATTTTCATCACAATCAACAACGACAACCTTCATTCCTGCCAATACAGCGCTTGCGGGATTTGTACCATGTGCAGAGCAAGGTATAAGAACTATATTCCTGTGTGTATCTCCCCTGCTTATATGGTATTCCCTGATTACCATTAAGCCTGTAAATTCACCCTGTGCACCGGAATTAGGCTGGATTGACACACCTTTGAAACCTGTTATTTCACAGATATCCTTATTAAACGATTCAATCAATTCGGCATAACCCTTAGTCTGGTCAGCGGGTGCAAAAGGGTGAATTCCCGAAAATTCCTGAAAACCGATTCCGAACATTTCAGTCGCGGCATTTAATTTCATTGTACAGGAACCAAGCGGAATCATGGAGCCTGTAAGTGATAAATCTTTATTCTCAAGAGATTTTATATATCTCATAAGTTCCGTTTCGCAGTGATATTTATTAAAAACAGGATGTGTCATGTAAGGAGATTTTCTTAACAGGTTTTCCGGAATCTTAAGCTCAAATTTTACATTAGCAGCTGAAAGTTCTTTTTTAGAATCGAATATTGCCAGAATCAATGCGACATCATCGATTGATGTAGTTTCATCCAAAGATATCGATACAGAATTATCCGTATATCTGAAGTTAATTTTATGGGCTTCTGCCAGTTTTTTAATTTCGGATATTTTTTCAGGAGATAATTCAACCGTAACCGTGTCAAAATAGTTTTTATTTATGATATTATATCCTATAGCTTTAAGAGATTCATTAAGAATACATGCAAGCGAGAAAATTCTCGTTGCAATTTTTCTAATTCCTATAGGACCATGATAAACAGCGTACATTCCCGCCATAATAGCAAGCAGAACCTGAGAAGTACAGATATTGCTTGTTGCTTTTTCTCTTCTGATGTGCTGTTCGCGGGTTTGCAAAGCCATCCTGTATGCTTTATTTCCCTGTGCATCTATAGATAAGCCTATTATTCTTCCGGGAAGACTTCTTTTAAATTCATCTTTTGTGGCAAAGTATGCAGCATGAGGACCGCCGAAACCCATAGGTATTCCGAATCTCTGAGTCGAGCCGACAGCTATATCCGCACCAAATTCTGCGGGTGGTTTTAAAAGTGTAAGGCTTAAAATATCTGCACAAACTATAGTATGAATTTTCAATCCGGCAGCTTTCGCAAAAAAGTCAGTATAATCACAGACATCACCATTTAAAACAGGATACTGAACAATGACTGCAAAAATATTATCATTCAACTCAAATGTTTTGAAATTACCAACGACAACATCAATTCCGTGCGGCACAGCTCTTGTTTTTATGACATCGATTGTCTGCGGAAGGCATTCATCCGAAACGAAAATCTGATTTGATTTTGTTTTATTTCCTTTTCTAAGACCATAGCACATTGTCATTGCTTCGGCGGCTGCTGTTCCTTCATCTAGAAGAGATGCATTTGCAATCGGCAGGCCTGTCAGGTCTATTACCATTGTCTGGAAATTAAGCAGTGCTTCGAGCCTGCCCTGCGAAACCTCAGCCTGGTAAGGGGTATATGAAGTATACCAGCCCGGGTTATCGAGAATATTTCTTTTTATAACCGCAGGAGTAATCGTATCAAAATATCCCATTCCGATATATGATTTAAAAATCTTATTTTTTCCGGCGATTGATTTTAATTTATTCAGAAAATGATATTCACTTAACGGTTCATCGAGGTTGAGCGGTTTATCTAGTTTTATGTTTGCGGGTATTGTTTCCTCAATAAGTTCATCGAGGGAATTCACTCCTATAACTTTTAACATTTCTTTTACATCATTTTCCGAGGGTCCGTTATGACGGAAAGAAAATTTTTCGAATGCAAGAATATTATCCATAGTGTTATGATTTTAAGTTGTGATATTCCGTAAATATAGATGATATAAACCGGAAATTAAATTGAGAAATTTATGACAGTGAGAGAAAAAAAAGATAGCCCTTTGTATAAGGGCTATCTTAAAAAATATAATTTAATGTAATGTGTAGTTTATCAATTTAGTTGTCATTGTTATTGTATTCCCTCCAACGGATGAGGTTTGTATGCTGCCGATATATCCAATTTCGGGTTTGAAATATGAATAAAAACTAATTACAGTATTTGGAGAACTATTATCAAATAAATTATGATTGAATTCGTTATAAGAATCTTTTTTATAAGTTGATTGTTCAAAATATTCAATACAACCCGTCAGATTATTAAATGTTTTATTTGTTGATGTACAAGTTACAGTGTCGTAATTATTCATCCAGTGATTTGTGTAATATTTATCACCGGAATTTATCGGATACTTGATAAGCAAATGCGGTAACTGAGTCTGGCTGGTTGTATCCTGATTACATCCATATTGCCACATTCCGTCGCTTTCATCTCTTTCATACCAAATAACTGATTGACTTTGCCATTTCCACCAATAAACCTGTTGTCCGTGAACAACAGAAGTTCCTACTATATTTATAGAATCACTTTTAAAATAAGAACTGCCTGTATCTATTTCATAAATCCATCGATTATTTAAAGCAAGCGGTACAATATGCGAGCCGGACGGATACTGGGCATTATAAGTAATTGTTATACTCCATGATTTAATAACACCTGTTTTATTTGATGCCGGGTAATTGAAAATCAAATACCATGGGCCATTTAGAGTTTTACCGTTGAATACCGAAAGCGGACTATATGGCTTATAAGTACCTGAATATTCAGATAACCCCTGTGGAAAATATCCTGCTGCAGAATCGGAACAAATGCATCCCATGAAATTATAGGATGGATTTGAAGGATTTGAAAAAGATTTAAGTAAAGTATCAGTAATATTTTCGTGTATCAAAACAACATCGAGTTTTTGAGTTCCATCAATTGCGAGTATTGTATCCAGCGTGAAACTAAGTGAAAGCATTGAACCGCTGTCGCCAATTGTAAGTGTATCCATTGATGGTATACCTTTATTTGTACTTCTCTTATATTTATTTGTTACAACATATGTTTGTGGTGAAGAGTAAGTAACAGGATTATCTTTATTGCAGGAAAAATAAAACATGGAAAGAACCAGTATAACGATTAAGGCCGAATAACTTTTCTTCATTATAACCCCCATTAATTTAATTTAAAATAGACAATTTATTATTTTTATTCAACAATTAATTTCAGTTTCTGTATAATTTAAATCAGGATGAAGTAAAAAATCGGTAATAATAATGTTCAGTTCAAACAAAGACATTTTTTTTTGAAATTCATTTGCTTATTTTATTAGTTAATATTAATTTATGGGCATACAGAGACCAAAAGGAACATTAGATTTAATACCCGGTGATTCAGCTAAAAGGCTTCATATCGAAGAAAAATTGAGGAAAATAGCTTCGATTTTTAATTACAGAGAAATAAGAACGCCTACTTTTGAAAATACGACTTTATTTAAGAGAAGCATCGGGGAAGAAACAGATGTTGTTTCAAAAGAAATGTATTCATTTAAAAACGATGAATTTACACTGAAACCGGAAATGACAGCTCCTGTAATCAGGGCTTACATAGAAAATAATCTGCAGAATGATGCTCCCCTTCAAAAGTTATATTATATCTCGAATATGTACCGCCATGAGAGGCCTCAGGCAGGAAGATTCAGAGAATTTTCGCAGTTTGGTGTAGAAGCAATAGGAAGCAGTGACTATCTGGTAGATGCGGAACTGATTTCGCTCGGGTCAAAAATGCTGAGTGAGTTTGGAATCGGTAATATTATTTTCAAAATAAATACGATAGGAACAACAGAAGAAAGAGCAAAATTTCTTGCTGATTTAAAAAAATATTTAGAACAGTTCAAAGGCAGACTGACGGGAGACAGTCAAAGAAGGCTGGAAAACAATCCATTGAGGATTCTGGACACAAAGATTGAAGAAGAAATTGAAATTCTGAAAAACTCCCCTGTCCTTTATGATTATTTATATCCTGAGACGAAGGCTCATTTTGACAATGTTTTAAATGTACTTACATCGCTTAATATTAAGTACAGGATAGATTACAGATTAGTGCGCGGATTTGATTATTATACATCCACTACATTTGAAGTTTCATCGGATGACCTTGGAGCCCAGAATGCAATATTCGGAGGAGGCAGATATGATAAATTAATAGAGCAGCTCGGAGGAAAGCCAACACCTGCAATCGGATTTGCATGCGGGCTTGAGAGACTTTCCATGATATTGGAGAAAAACAAGTATTGTTTTCCCCAGAATGATAAAATTGTTTATTANNTCCCGTGAATGATAAAATTGTATATTATTTTGTAACGATGGGATCTGATGCAAAGTTATTTTCGCTTGAACTGATGAAAGAACTTAGAGACAGAGGTATAATTTGTGAGACTGATTTTTTAAACAGGAGCGTAAAATCACAGATGAAAGAAGCAAACAAAATTGGTGCTGAAAACGTAATAGTGATAGGTGAAAACGAAATAAAAGATAGGAAATTCAGAATTAAAAATATGAAGGAAAGTGCGGAAATTGATGCAACTCCCGAATCATTATTGAGTTAATATTAATAATTAATCATTTATGCGAACAAAACAAGTACGTCCTGAACGGAAAGAATTTGAATACGAGTTATATATATCCAGGGAATTTGACAGGACTTCAAAGAAAGAATTTGTTTTATTTGATTTCAGAACTACGAAGGTATTCGAATATTTTATTTATAAGATAAATGTTTTTGAAAAGATAAATCTTGATAAGAAAGAGCTTAATTTCAGAGTGGAGGGGCTTTCCGCACCGAAGATTTCACTTTCAAATCCCGGGTTTGCTAATTATCAGTACAAGTTATTTGAATTTAAAAATTCGGATTATGATTTGAAATTAACGAAACCGGGCATTGAAAAGAACAATTTTAAGCTGAAGATTAATAAAAATAACATAAAAATACTGAAAGAGCCTGCAAACAAGTTTATTAAAATTATATTAAATTAATGTATCCGAAATTATTTGAAATAGGACCGATACCTGTATACAGCTACGGTCTGATGCTGGGTATTGCATTTTTAGTAGCGAGTACGATATTTTCAAAAGAACTGAAGCGATTAAATATAGAAGAGAATATTGGCATTACCATAACTTTTATTTCTATTATCTGCGGAATAGTCGGCAGCAAGATTTTTTATATAATAGAGGAATGGAATTTCGGAACGGGAAATTCATTATCATATTATCTGACTCCCGATAATCTCTTTTCCCCTGCCGGGCTGACGTTTTACGGAGGTGTAATTTTATCGATTGCTGTAATTTATTTTTACTGCAGGAAGAAAAATGTCCGGATGCTCCGCATACTGGATGCCATGGCTCCGGCAGCTGCGATTGGTTATGGAATAGCACGAATCGGATGCCATTTATCAGGTGACGGATGTTACGGAACTGACGTGAACGGTACATTCTGGGAATTTCTTGGGTTCAGCTATTCAAAAGGCATTGTAGCCACAAAAGTTGGAGAACTGGTACACCCTACATCACTTTACGAGCTTGCATTTGCAGTTATTGCATTTTTTATTCTATGGTCATTAAGGAAAAAAATGAGATACAACGGCCAGCTTTTTTATATTTATCTTATATTAGCGGGAATCCCGAGACTTTTAGTGGAATTTATCAGGTTAAATCCCAGGATAATATTCGGATTAAGCCAGGCACAAATTATATCGATAATAATGATTATTGCAGGTACAGTTATGCTTTATATAAATAAAAATAAAGGCAGGACCGGAATTAATTAGCTTAAAGATACTGAATGAAATCCCTGTTTATATTAAAAGAATTAAAAATGAATTTATTAAGACTGCTGAAAAGATCTACAAGAAAATCGCTTGATTATTTTTTACTGCCTGTAGTGTATGTATCTGCATTGATTTTCAGATATATCAGAAATTCAGATGCAACATTTTCGGTTTTTAAAAAATGCAAAAAGGTACTTTTAAAAGTCGGAATATATCCCCTAGTTGACCAGTATTATGAACCGCTTTTTCATCCAAGGCACTTTCACAAATCAACAAGACAGGACAGATTCCTGCCGGGATTAAATTTAAATGATGATAAACAGTTAGAATTCATAAATTCATTAAAGTACACCGAAGAACTTGATTCACTTCCTGCTGAAAAAGGAAATGAGAATGAGTTTTATTATAATAATGATATATTCGGAGGAGCGGATGCTCAGATATACTATCAGATTTTAAGAACATATAAGCCAAAAAATATAATTGAAATAGGTTCCGGTCTTTCAACAATGCTGGCATTTGAAGCATTAAAGAACAATAAAAAGGAAGATTCGAATTATTCCTGTAATTTCACCTGTATCGAACCGTACGAAATACCCTGGCTCGAGAGCAGACAGGAAATAAAATTAATGAGAGAAAGAGTCGAATTGATTGATAAGGATATATTTAAATCATTAAGTATAAATGACATACTTTTTATAGATTCTTCACATGTCATCAGGCCTCAGGGAGACGTGCTATCAATATATCTGGAAATCCTTCCGCTTATAAAACAGGGAGTACTTGTACACATTCACGATATCTGCACGCCGAAGGATTATTATGACATTGAACTTGACAATTTTCATTTTTTCAATGAGCAGTACCTGCTGGAGGCATTTTTATCATTTAACAGTGATTTTGAGATTTTATCTGCAAGTAACTATCTCTCCTACCATTATTTCGATGAATTAAAGAAAAAATGTCCTATATTAAGTTACGAGAGAGGACTTGGTTCATTCTGGATAAGGCGAAAACAGTAGTATTTTAATTGTTTGCAGGGGATATTTAAGATTTTGTAATGACAAATATCCTTGAAAACTTTTAAAAAAAAGGTTATATTTAAGTTTATAATTTTAAATTTTAAGATGAAAAGAACATATCAACCGAGCAATACGAAGAGAAAAAATAAACACGGATTTCGTGAAAGAATGTCAACAAAAAACGGCAGAAAAGTTCTATCGAGAAGAAGAGCTAAAGGAAGAAAAAGACTGACTGTCAGCGACGAATTCACACGCGTGTAACAAATTAAATAATTACTTTGACTAAGGTAAACGGTATTCACTGTTTAAAAAAGAATGAAATAATAAGGGGATACAATTCTTTTAAAAATATCTTAGTCGATTCGAAGATAATAAATAATACTTTTTTACGGCTCAATATTCAGGTTAAAGAAGAGATAAAAGAAAACGGGGAAATACAAATTATAAAAGACCCACTAAACAATGTTAAAGTGGGTTTTGTTGTTTCAAAGAGGTTTGTAAGAAAAGCCACAATGAGGAACAGGCTGAAAAGGCTGGCAAGAGAAGCATACAGGCTGAACAAAAATATTCTGAATGTACCTGAGAAATTTCAGGTAAAAATACTTTTAGGATTTAATGAATCTTATAAAGAAAATTTCAAAAACCTTGATTTGATTATTATGAATGCTAATATGAGAACTATGCTGCTGAAAGTAACGGATTTTTTAAATAAAAGAAAATAATTTGTCGATAGTTTTAATATATATAATAAAATTTTATCAGAAGTTCATATCACCGGGTCTGCCGAAGTCATGCAGGTTTTACCCGACCTGCTCGAGTTATTTTATCGAGGCGCTTCAAAAAAGAGGATTCTTCACCGGATTTTATCTCGGCGTGAAGAGGATTTTGAAATGCAATCCCTTTTTCGATGGAGGATTTGACCCTGTTCCGGAAAAATTAATAATGAAAAAAATCAATTAAAGAATATAATGGATAAAAAAACTGTTTATGCATTTGTTATAATCGGAGTAATTTTAATAGCCTGGCTTATGTGGACATCGAACCAGCAGAAAAAGCCGGTTCAGAACGCAGCACCGAAGGACACTACAAAAACTACGGTTGTCGATACTGCAAAGACAATTAAACAGCCTGTCAAAGATAAGGAAAAAGTTACTTTAAAAGAAACATCCGATACACTTAAAAGCGATACACTGCTGAATGAATTCGGAAATTCCTTTATAAGAAATTCGATTCTGAATCTAATAAATGAACCGGAAGGGAAAGAAAAGATTATAATGCTGCAAAATAAAGTGGCATACATGGAATTCACGAATTACGGCGGTACTATAAAAAAATTCATAACGAGAAATTTTAAAGCTTATAACGGCGATACACTGCAGTTAATAAACTGGAAAAAAGGGAAAGAATTAAATTTAATTTTCACTTCGAACGAAGGAAAATCCATTAATACAAAAGACCTTGTATTCGAAACAAATTATAAGGAATGGGAAAGGGTTGACCTCGAAAGTAAAAAGGATTTCAAGATAAAATATGAGCTGAATGTAGGCGGTGACAGTACAAGAAAAATTATAAAGACATATACGTTTAAGCCGGATTCATATGAGTTTCAGGTTGATTTTGAAATCGTGAATGCGGGAAAATTCATATCACGCAATGAATACCAGGTAGTGTGGGGTTCATCGCTGAATCTTTCGGAATACCTGAGCACGGAGGAAGCGACTTTCTCGGAAAGTTATGCATATTCAGGCGGTGAAATAGAAACTTTTACCGCGAAGAAATTTGCAAATGAATACAACGAGCAGGAAGACAACAAGAAATTCAGCACTCCGACCGATTTTGTAAGCACGAGAAATAAATATTTCGGAATATTTATAATCCCGGTTGACAGAAAAGGCGACGGTGCATATTTAACTGGATATAAAGAACACCTGCCGAATGAAGGCGTAAAGAACAATTATTCAATCGGGATGAGAATGGAAATCAAGAATGATAAGTTAGAGAAATCATCATTCCAGATTTTAATTACGCCGATTGATTACAACCTGCTTACAGCTTATAATAAGGACCTGGAAAAAACGATGAGGTTCTCGCTTGATTTTATTGTGAGACCGATTGCACAATATTTTATAATTCCGTTCTTTACATTCCTGCATAAGTTTATTCCAAATTACGGACTTGTTATAATAATTTTTGCAATTGTACTTAAGATTATTCTTAATCCTCTTACTAAAAAGCAGATGTCTTCGATGAAGAAAATGGGACAATTGAATCCGAAGATGACTGCCATTAAGGAAAAGTATAAAGACGATCCGACTAAGATGAACAAGATGATAATGAATTTATACAAGGAGGAGAAAATAAATCCTGCAGGCGGGTGTCTGCCATTGATTTTACAGCTGCCAATATTATACGCACTATTCGGTGTGTTCCGCTCCACGATTGAACTCAGGCAGCAGCCATTCATCTTGTGGATAAAGGATTTATCCGCACCTGATGTGATTTTACAATTGCCATTTAAAATTCCGATAATTGGTATCAGCCAGATTGCAGGACTTGCGGCGCTGATGGGTATAACAATGTTCATTCAGCAGAAGATGACAGTAACAGACCCGAAGCAGAAAGCGATGGTTTATTTCATGCCGATAATGCTGACACTTTTATTCTTTAGTTTCCCGTCAGGCTTGAATTTATATTATTTTGTATTTAACCTGCTTTCGATAGGTCAGCAGTATTATCAGACAAAGATTAAAAAGCCGGATCCGGAAGAGGAAAAGAAACCTGCCAAGCCGGGATTCTTTGAGAATTTAATGAAGAAAAGCGAAGAAATCCGCAAATCAAAAAGCAAAAGACGTTGACGGACTCTACGCCAAAAAGGATTTTAATTGTTCAGGTCGGAAAAATCGGGGATATGATACTTACTACTCCCCTTTTTTCCGGGTTGAAAAAAATATTTCCTGATTATGAAATATTTGTACTTACCAGTAAAGTGAATAATGAAATTGCGCTCACCAATCCCAATGTATCGGGAACAATAGTTTACAAGAAAAATATATTTTCGGTATTAAAATTAATTTTCACATTAAGAAAGCTGAAGTTTAATTTCTGGATTGATACGAAGGATGAATATTCTTCCACTTCAAAGACGCTATTGAAATTCGGGAATTACGAAAAATCGCTGGGCTTCAATACGAAATTGGATTTATTCGATGTATCGCTTAAAGAATTTGTAAAGAGCGAACATTCGGTGTCATACAGTCTTTCCC
>PMIW01000131.1 GCA_003158365.1 Ignavibacteriota bacterium
GCGACCACATCACCCGACATGCTGTCCCATGCCACCCTGACCTGGTAGTCCGTGCCGTACCAGCTGATTTTCGATTGAATTTCGTGTGAATCCACAAGTGCTCCTTGATTGCAACAGGGTTATGCAGACTCCATTTTCAGGCTCTTGAGCGGGAAAGTGCTTATTATCCGCTGGTTATCTGCGGCTCAAGACATAGCGCGGAACACCGTGTCGAGATGTTATCTAATAATGATCCTCTACAAGCTCGAAATACGCCTTGGGATGTTTGCATACAGGACACGTAGTCAGGGCTTCGGCACCCTCATGGATATGTCCGCAATTCCTGCACCGCCATCGAACCTTTTCTTCTTTCGCGAAGTGCCTGTTTGATTCTATCTCTTCCAGCAGCTTCATGTAGCGTTCCTGGTGAGACTTTTCGATCATCCCGATCGACTCCAGTACAAACGCAATCTCCGGAAACCCTTCTTCCCGTGCCTCCCGTGCCATGCGAGGATACATATCGGTACATTCGTCAAGTTCTCCCGCGGCTGCCGCACGCAGATTGTCAACGGTGGATCCGATGCCACTCAGGTATTTGAGATGCAGCTTGGCGTGCTCTCGCTCATTGTCGGCTGTTTCCAGGAATAATGCCGCTATCTGTTCATATCCTTCTTTTTTTGCAACACTTGCAAAATAAGTGTACTTGTTTCTTGCCTGCGACTCACCTGCAAATGCCGCAAGTAAATTTTTTTCCGTCTTTGTTCCTTTTAAATTTTTCATAACTTTTTTAAAATTAATTATAATTTTATAATTTATTATTAATTGCTTTTTCTATACAAAACCTGCAACTGCCACTGCAACTGCTTTTTACTTCTTCGCATTATTCTGCGCTTCACTCAGCAATTTCTGCGCTTCTGAATAGTCAGGAGACTCTTCCGTCACAAGCTTTAACATCTCAATTGCCCTGTCGTAATTTCCGCCTTCGATGCTCCTTTTTCCTATTTCAAAATACATCTTGTTCTGAATTGGAATTATCTCTTTTGTTCCCTCGAATTCATATACATTTCCCGAATAAATGTCCTTCAGTCCTTTCAGCACATAGTTATTAAGGTAATCAAGCGCTTCAGTGTAACTCTTATCCGCTATTGCATCTCTTACCTTCTGAACTCTTGCATCGAATACGGAGTTCACTACCCTTTTCCTGTATGATTCTATATCCTGGTACTGCGACCAGGTCGGCGGAAAATCCGAAAGGTAAATCAGTATCTGGTTCACATTATTCGAACTTAAAGAATTCACCGTTCTCCACTTTTCATCAAAATAATTGCCGATTGCATTTTTCATCATCACATCTATCACGGAATTTTTAAGAAAATCATCGGGAAAATCCGACATGTAAATTATTGCACTGTACCAGTCTCTCATTTCGTAATGCTTTGTTGCGAGATTGTATTTGTCGTCAAAACTTGCCGTGTGCACCGGCAGCGTCCTGTGAATTATGCATCTGTACACCGTCGAATTAATATCGTTTATTATCTGCACATTGAAAATATACACCCCGTTTAAATTGTCATTAATAATTCTCAATCCAGACACTTTAAATTTCTGCCAGTTGTTGCTGAAAATTTCCGCCTGTATTTTCGGGACTTTAACTTTTGCTGTTACATTTTTTGACGTCGTATAATTTACCGGGATTGCCAGTGTTACATCGTACATTTCAGTATTGGGGTCATAGAATCCTACTCCGACAAGTTTTATATCCACTACACCAAGGCTGTTTCTCTGTGTATTAGTTACGGTTATTTCGTTAATCTTCATCTCATCTTTAAACACAGTCAGTAAATCGCTTTTTCTCGATTTCACCCTTTCTCCCCTGCTGATTAAATCCTGGTCTGTCTGGAACTGGTCGTTTGTCTGGTATAAATCCGCAAACCTTTTCGACATTTTCGAAAAATATTTTATCATTTCAAAATCATAATAAAATATTTTTTTATCTGTGAGCAGTACCATTCTCGTATCATCTGGACTTATAATTATTCTTTCCTTACCCGGTGTGTATGATTCTATCTTTGCTTCGTATATCAATCCTTCCTTTAAACTGTAAACATTTCTCTTCCCTGCGCTGTTATCATCGGATACTATATATTCAAAATTCGTACTGTAAGAAGGCACCGTAAAAAGGTTTTCGTAATTTTTTACTTCAACTGCACCGCTCGTGCTGAGCTTAAAAAATCTTAAATACGGCGGATATGCACAGGCAATAAGCTCTCCGTTAAACTCAAAATCAATTGATTTGTAATCCTTCAGTGTGTATGTTTTGTTCGGAATGCCTGTTTTTGTATCGAGGTAATTAATTGCATCATTTTTTCCTTTGCAGTAAACAATTTTTCCGTCCCTGCTGAAACTTAAAAATGTGTTTTCCTTGTATGTCATTACAGGCGTGAATTCCGCCAGCTCAAAAAGATATGAATTCGCTCCGGATGAAAAAGCAATCGCTGTCCCGTCCGGCGTAAAATCGAAATTACCTACATCACCGGTTTCAATATCACCAATAATCTCGCCTGTCAGAACATCAGCAAGCTGAAAAGACCTGTCATCCGGCATTTTCGAAAACATCATTATTTTATCAACATTCTTGTTAAACTTTGCCCTCAAATCAATCAGATCATCGCTCAGTTCAATCATAGCTCTCTTCGTGTATGTACCTTTATCATCAAACTTCCCGATTTCAAGATATGTACCCAGTGAAGATTTATTCACCTTTGCGGTTATTAATTCTCCTGCCGAAGTAAATGCCGCTGTCGTAAACGTACCGTCAGCTTTGAAATTTAATGCTGTTGCATCTTCAAAAACCGTTTGTGAATATGAATATGTGTAAAATAGAAGAGAAATTGCAAAAAGTACCAAAAGTTTAAATGTTTTCATATATTTATAAAATTTATATTTCTTACATTATATCATAAAATAATCAGATTTTTAATTAATGTATATGATTAACGGAATCACAAAAACTATTATCCATAGTTTGCTATGAGCGTATTTACAGCATTAATAATTTTCGTAAAGTGAAAATGTTTTGCAAAAAATAAAATCTTTTTAATATTTTAATTTCTTTTTTTTATAAATATATTACAAATAAAAAATATGGATATTACCAGAAAAACAATCATTTCAAATGGATACAATATACCTTGTGTAGAAATTGAGCATCCTGAATCAAAAGGAATAATTATTTTCATTCATGGATACGGCGGAAACAAAGAAGAATTGATTGGTCCCGGATGGAGAATATCTGAATTTGGTTTTAAATCCTGCATTATCGATTTACCCGGTCACGGTGAAAGTAATGGTATTTTTGATAATAAAACCGATAAATATGTAGAAACTGTTATAGATTATTATGGGAAACATACTAAAAAATTGGCTGTAATTGGTCATTCCATCGGCGGTAGACTTGCACTTGTTAGTAAAGCTAAAATGGTTATCGGAATTTCGCCGACTATAATTAAAGAATTCAGTAATGAAACAAAAGCCATGATTACAGACCTGAGAAGTTATAGAGTCACAGAGTCCAATGCCGATACGCTCTGGGAACTGCACGCGAAATTACCCGATTACGATTTTACAAAAAAAGAGAAATCACTTATATTATACGGCACAAGGGATGTACAGGAAATAATAAACGCATGTAAAAAAACAAAAGAGAATTTCACTGAAGTATTCGAGATAGAAAAAGCAACGCATGGTGATATCCTGGTTAACGAAAAAGTAATTAGTATTATTTCCGAACACCTTATTAAGTGGATGTAGTCAATATTAATTTTGTTTTTTTAATATTTTATATGATTTTAGCTTTTTGCTTTTTCTCTAAAGACTCTACAAACTCTACGGACTCTATTCACTCAATTTGTCTTTAATTTGCTTCAGAATTTCTTTATTTTACTTATTAATTTGTTAAAAAAATTTACTGTAATATGAAAAAATTCATAATCATCTTCTTATTCTTCTTTTCTCTGTATAATTTCTCGAGTGCCTGCTCGAACTTTTTAGTTACAAAAGGCGCTTCCGTTGACGGCTCGTGTATGATTTGCTATATAGCCGATTCACATACATTGTACGGTGAATTATATTTCCACCCCGCTGCGGATTATCCGGATAATACCTATGTTGACGTAATAGAATGGGATACGGGCCACCTGCTTGGCAAAATTAGACAGGTCACGCACACTCTTTCTACTGTCGGTAATATGAATGAATATCAGGTCGCAATCGGCGAAACTACTTACGGCGGTCGCGAGGAATTAAGAGATACTACTGCTATTGTTGATTATGGAACACTTATGTATTTCGGCCTGCAGCGTGCAAAAACTGTAAGGGAAATGATTAAAGTTATTGCTGACCTTGTCGATGAATACGGATATTGCAGTGAAGGTGAATCTTTCTCTATCTCAGATCCGAATGAATGCTGGATAATGGAAATTATCGGCAAAGGTGTCGGTAATAAAGGTGCCGTGTGGGTGGCAAGAAGAATTCCGGACGGATACATCTCCGGACACGCAAACCAGTCGCGCATTACCACTTTCCCGCTTAATGACCCCGAAAACTGTTTATATGCAAAAGATGTTATCACTTTTGCAAAATCAAAAGGATATTTCAAAGGAAAAGATGAAGATTTTTCGTTCTGTGATGCATACAATCCTGTGGACTTCGAAGGTGCGAGATTCTGCGAAGCAAGAGTTTGGTCGGGTTTTAACAGGGTTGCAAAAGGTATGGATAAATATCTCGATTATGCAATGGGTAAAAACCTGAAAAACAAAATGCCCCTCTGGATAAAACCCGATAAAAAAATCTCTGCTCACGATGTTATGCAGATGATGAGAGACCACTTCGAAGGAACTCCGATGGATATGAATAAAGATATAGGCGCAGGTCCCTATACCTGTCCTTACAGATGGAGACCGCTTACCTGGAAAACAGATTCAACTCATACGTACTTTAATGAACGCGCTCTATCAACTCAGCAGACAGGTTTTTCATTCGTTGCCCAGTCACGCTCGTGGCTTCCGAATCCCATTGGCGGAATATTCTGGTTTGGTGTCGATGATACTTACAGCACTGTCTATGCCCCTATGTACTGCGGTATTTTAAATGTACCTTCTTATTGTGCCGTCGGTAACGGCGCTATGATGGAATTCAGCGATTCGTCTTTATTCTGGATTTTTAACCAGGTGTCTAATTTCGCATATACAAGATACAATTCAATGATTCCTGAAATTCAGGCAGTTCAAAAAGAACTTGAATCAAGTTATCAGGATGAAATAAAAAATATCGATGAACAGGCAGTTGTATTGTATAACCGGAATCCTGAAGATGCACGCAGTTTTTTAACCGAATATTCGCTTTCGAAAGGCAAGCAGACTTTTCAGACCTGGAAAAATCTCTATGCATACCTTTTCACGAGGTATATGGACGGAAATATTAAAACAAAAGTGCCGGGAGAAATGAATCCTAAAGTTAATCAACCCGGCTATAGCAGGGATTTTTACAAAATCATAGTGAAAGAAACAGGCGACAAGTTTAAAGTGAAAGAAGAAAACAGCCATTAATTAGCTGAATAGACAGTAGTTTTTAAATAATAACGATAAAAATTCAAAAGACTACAATATCAGTTAAATTATTGTAGTTTTTTTTCTGACTTAATAACTTTCATTCTAATTTACTAATAAGTATTTTAATATAAATTAAATCCAAATAATGAAATCTAAAAATCGTAAAACTAATGCACAGTATGAAGTAGTGTGTATAAAGTGCAAAAGTGCAATTATTTTAGAAGCAGATGAAGTCGATAAAGGTGAATTTACCTGCCCTGAATGCAGTGAATTTAATAAATTCACAAGATTAGACCTTAAAGAAATAGAAGAAGATACAGCAGATGCTGCATACGGTAAACCACAGAAAAACAATTCAAAACTTTATTATATAATCGCCATTGTAATTATTGCACTGGCATTCGGCTATTATTATGCAGATTCTTCAGATGCAGTTCCTTTTATTAATAAAAAAGGAAAATCGGAAAAGCATTTCAAAGCGGGCTCGGATATTTTTAACTCTCAGATGAACAGCCAGCAGCCCGACCCGAAAGCAATGGAATCGGCTCTTGCGGAATTCAAAAAAGCTGTGGAAATTGATAAAGATAATGTTGAAGCATTACTGAATAAGGCAATCGTACTCGCAGGTATGGGAAACTTCAAGGAATCAATGACTGACCTGGATAAAGTTATAACTTTAAAACAGGATATTCCAGATGCATATCTTTACCGTGCTTTGTGTAAAATGCAGATCGGAGATTTGCCAAACTCGCTTGCGGATTTTGATAAAACAATTGAATTGGCTCCCGATAACCTCAATGCAATATTTTACAGGGCAAATGCAAAATATAGTATGAAAGATTACGAAGGTGCAAAAGATGATATGAATAAAATTATTGTCAGCAATCCAAATATCCCTAACAGTTATGCTTTCAGAGGAATGTGCGATATTAACCTCGGAAATAAAAAAGCAGGATGTGATGATTTGAAGAAAGCNNGTAAGTAAGTATTATTAATGGTTTTTGAAAAAGCGTTTTCGGAGTTTTTCCGGAAACGCTTTTTTTTATATTAATTTCACTCAGGTTAAATCTTTAAAGGAATTGATAAAATTAAATATTTGTTTTAATTTTTAAATAATTAATTAAAGGAATATAAAATGTTTGGGAATCTGTTTGAAGGACCGCATCTCTTAATAATAATATTTGCTATACTCGTGCTATTTGGCTCTAAAAAAGTACCTGAATTTATGTCAGGTCTTGGAAAAGGAATTAAAGAATTCAAGAAGGCAATGAGCGGTATCGAAGATGAAATAAAGAAATAATTTTATTTTATTTATCTCGTTTTCTTTCAGCACTCCTTAATTAAAAATTACGGAAATAGTGTTTTTATAATAATTTATTTTCATTATTTTGTGATACTTTCATTAACCTGATTAATTAGAGACAAATGAAGTATCTCGACCTGAAAAACTGGAAAAGAATAAAGCATTTTAATTTCTTTAAAAAATTCAAACACCCTCACTTTAATATCTGCACGGATATTGATATTTCAAATACATACAGCTATACAAGAAAAAACAAAATTTCTATTTTTACCGCAGTACTTTTTGCAGTGATGAAAACCTGCAACCACTTCGAGGAATTCAGGTACAGGATAAACGGCGAGCGTATAATAATTCACGATATAGTTCACCCCGGAATTACACTTCTTGTCGAGGATGATATTTACGGAAATTGCATTTTCGAATTTCGGGATTCATTCAAGGACTTTCTTATAGAATATGAGTCAGCGGTTTATAAAGCCAGGAATAAAATTGTCGTGGGCGAGAAACAAAAAGGAAGAGATAATTTGATTTATATTTCTACTTTGCCATGGATTTCTTTTACAAGCGTTACAAATCCGATGACCGGAGACCCCAATGACTCAATTCCGAGAATTATCTGGGGGAAAAATTTTAAACGCGGGGGAAAAATTATGAAGCCTGTTTCTGTACAGGTAAATCACTGCCTTATGGACGGGATTCATGTTGCGAAGTTTTTATTTAAACTGACTGATTTGTTGAAAGAACCTGAAAAATTATTTTAATTCCGTTTTACAATCAATAACGATAAATCATCATTAGCACGGCTGTCCCCCGTAAATTTATCTACATCCGATATTATTGCCTCTCCGATTTCCTTTGCATTTTTATTTCTCAAATGAGGTAAAAAATTATACAATCTTTCACTGCCGTAAAAAAAGCCTGATTCGTTTCTTGCTTCAGTCACTCCGTCCGAATAAGCGAAAAAGTATTCTCCGCTTTTAAGCTCTAAATTATTTTCCTTATAACTTACACCTTTCATCAGTCCGAGAGCCGCATCACCTTTTGGCAATTCCTTTACACCGGTGCTGCCTGCATATATAGGCGGAAGATGACCGGCATTAACATACTTCAGCATTCCTGAATTTTCTTCAATTTCAATGTATAAAAGTGAAGCAAAAATATTTCTCAAGCTGTCTCTGTAAAATATGTCGTTAACTTTTGCTACAAGATTTCCGGAATCCATATCCGATACAAAAGCTCTTACAGTAGCCTGAAGCTTTGTTGTCAGTAATGCCGCCTTCAGCCCCTTTCCTGCAACATCTGCAATAAGAAACCCGCCTTTATTCGGTTCGATTTTAATAAAATCGACAAGGTCTCCGCTTACTTCATTCGCAGAGCGTGTGAAAAGCATAACCGACCATCCGCTGAATTCCGGATTTTCTTCGGGCAAAAGTGCATTCTGAATTTTCCTTCCTGCCTCGAGCTCATCATGTGCCAGTAATTTGTCTTTTAACTCAAGCATAAGTACAAATACTATTAACATCGCGCCAAAGTAACCTGTCTCTATTCTTACGTTTACATTATGTCTTTCATAAGACATATTCTCAGGCATTAGTAAAAAAATAAAACCTGCAATGAGTAAAATTCTTCTCAGCGGCGTAAGCTTTAATATCATACTTTTCAGAATCCACCACCAGAATACAAAAATATACTTGACCCAGTTCATCTCTTTCAGCCGCTTGTGCTTCTCTTCGCTTATATAATATTCTTTCAGGTCCCTGAAATCCCTTCGTAAA
The DNA here is from genome assembly GCA_003158365.1 of Ignavibacteriota bacterium. GTDB lineage: Bacteria > Bacteroidota > Ignavibacteria > Tepidaquicellales > Tepidaquicellaceae > FEN-1279. Next base: position 8,667 of record PMIW01000131.1, read on the forward strand.
GACTTGAATAATCCCCCGCTTTTAAAATCTTCTTTTATTATTCTGCCCAGTTTGGGTTCATTGCCTGAATTATTTTCGCCTGATGTGTTCAAATTATGTATTTTATATTATATACGTGAAAAATAGAATATTGTTATATCACA
>PMIW01000123.1 GCA_003158365.1 Ignavibacteriota bacterium
AGAAAATTATAGATGAGAAGGCAGATAAATGGTCATATGTGTTTTACAATCTGGGTGTAACAACAATATATTAAGGAATTTCATTAATTCCTTTTTCGCTGAGGGAATATCGTCGGTGCAAATAGAGGTAAGCGGAGTTTTACCTTTTTCCTTATACTTCTTGTCATAGTATTCGTTTATCATCATTTTGGTAAACATATACGTATCATTTTTATTAATGCATTCAAGCAAAAATTCATAGGTTTTATTGCTTAATTCCTGACGGAAAAACCTTTCTTTTTTAATAAAAATCCCAAGCATTTCTATCTGACCCCGATTATCCGAACCAAAGTAGTCATTTATGATATGATTTATTCTAACTTCTATATTTCTATGAGAAATAATAACTGATGCATCAAGCATTTTAGAATAGATATTTTCAGGAATAAAATACTCGCCGACTTTTTTACTTTCACTTTCAATCAGGAAGAAATTGTGTTTTTCAAGTTTATACTGCTGAGTGATAATTTGGGAGAAAATTTCGTTCTCAAATGCAGACTGGTTAACGACCGGGGTGAACATTCGGATTTTATACGGTACAAAGCCAAAAAGAGATGAAAAATGTCTTGCAGAGAACTCGAGGTCAATAATTGGGATTTCATCGGAAACTGCTCTCAATAAATCAGTTTTTCCTGTTCCTGTTAAACCGGAAAGTTCGACAAGTCTATAGGGAAATTCTTTTAAAAAAAATTCATTTACTGCCTTTCTGAATGATTTTATTCCACCCTCTAAAATAATGGGTTCGAATCCGCAATCTGTAATCATTTTAGAAAGATATTTGCTTCTGCCGCCGCCTCTCCAGCAATAGACGATAATTTTTTTCGATTGGGTTTTATTTATTTTCAGAAATTCTTTTAAATCCTGTATTTTCGGGTCGGCATATTCTGAAGCAAGTTTGATTGATGCAAGAGGGGAATATTTTTTATAAATCAAACCGACATTATGTCTTTCTTTGTTTTTCAGAACAGGAAAATTGAATGAACCGGGTATATGTGTTTCATCAAATTCTTTTTCAGAGCGGGCATCTATAATAAGTATATTTTCTCTTGATGAAACCAGATGTAATAAATTATCAATAGAAATATGATTGAAATTATATTTTTCAAGAATTTTATTTAAATCAGGAATACTATTTAAATCGAATTTTAAGACGTAATCAAAAAGGGCTTTGGTTTCAGATATATCCTGGTTCATAAAAGAAGATTTTAAATAATTTAATTGCTAAAATTAAAAATAATCATACCTTCTTTATTGTCAGGAGCCGGAGCTCCGACTATACCTACAATTTTTGAATCTTCGTCGCCGGAATTTATCAGTTCTTTGAGAAGAGCTTCGGCATTTTTTTCAGGGACAGAAATCAGCAATCCGCCTGATGTCTGCGGGTCGTACAATAAATGTTCTTTCGCTAAATCTATATTTCCCGAATTTACAACATTCAATTCCGTATAAGTGCGGTTTGATTTATCACCACGGGTCAAAAGTTTTTCTTTAATTGCCCAGAAAGCACCCGGTAATACAGGCAAATCATATACATTTATGCTAAAAACAACTTTCGATGCCAGTGCCATTTGCATCGAATGTCCTGCAAGTCCGAATCCGGTTACATCAGTACAACCGTTTGCATCATATTTGACCATAAGTTCAGCTGCATTTTTATTTAGCCTGCACATCGAAGAGATTAATTTTTTAGTGATTTCCTCTGGCGGTGATTTATATTTAATTGAATTATTTAAAAGTCCGGTCCCGAGAGCTTTTGTTAATATTAATATGTCTCCGGGTTTTGCCGTATCGTTACCCTTAATATTTTTCGGGTTTATTTTTCCGGTAACTGCAAGACCATACAATATGGAAGGAATATCAACCGAATGTCCGCCGAGTATAACGCACTCAGCTTCTTTAGCTTTATCATTTCCGCCTCTCAGAATTTCTTTCAGAATATTAATATCTTCTGTCTGGGGAAATGCGACGATATTCAGAGCGTTCAGAGGAGTTCCTCCCATTGCATAAACATCGCTGAGGGAGTTTGCCGAAGCAATCTGTCCGAAAGTATAAGGGTCATCGACGACAGGAGTAAAAAAATCCGTAGTGTGAATTAAGGCAAGGTCATCATTGATTTTATAAATTCCTGCATCATCTTTTCCCGAGAATCCTACAATTACATTTTCATCAGTATACCAGTCAATATCCTTCAGGGCTTCCGTCAGAATAAACGGGAATAGTTTTGCAGCGCATCCAGCAGTTTTCACCATTTGTGTCAGTCTGACTTTTTCCATAAATTATTTTTGTTCCCATTTGGGCAGAGTGAAAAAGAACGAAGTGCCTTTTTTAACAGTGCTCTTGACCCATATTTGTCCTTTATTCTTTTCGACAAGTTCTTTTGAAAGTATAAGCCCAAGGCCCGTACCTTCTTCATTTGCGGTACCGAGATTTGAGAATTGCGAATCTATTCTGAATAATTTGACAATATCTTTTGTTTCGATTCCGACACCGCTGTCTGCGATTTCGGTTTCGATGAAATGATTTTTTTCTTTTGATGAAATTCTGATTGTTCCGCTTGTTTTCGTGAATTTAATTCCATTTGATATAAGGTTCTGCAGAATGCTTCTCAGCATATTCTGGTCAGCATGAACAAATGAATTCATATGAATTTCATTAATAAGTTTTATTCTTTTTGTAATCGCATTGCTGTTAAAAAGTTCGAGGGTTTTAAAAACCTCTTCATACAAATCGATTTTAATCGGCTGATACTCTATTCTACCTGTCTGAATTCTGGACCACTGAAGCAGATTATCAACGAGATTGTAAACGGTTTTTGCCGAAGTATGAATATAACCTGCATATTCCTTTATTTCATCGGAAGTGAGGTCCTGAAGTTCTTCCAGCATGACAGTAGAGAATCCAAGCAGACCGTTGAAAGGACTTCTCAAATCATGGGCGATGATGGAGAAAAATTTATCTTTGCTCGAATTCAGATTCTTAAGTTCATCGGTATACTTTTCGAGTTGTTCCATTTGAGTCTTTCTTTCTGTAATATCAATCATAGTTCCTATAATAAAATTTTTTCCTTCCGGAGTGGTTTCTTTTTGAAGGAAATCCTCTATCCAGATATATTCACCGTCAGCGCGTTTGCAGGGATATTCAATTTTAAGATTTTTTGAATCATTTTGTTCCATCCAGCTGTGAATTTTTTTCTCCAGAACTTTAGAATAGTCGGGATGAACAATCGAATTAATAAATTTTACATTATTAATAAACAGATACGGGGGATAGCCAAGCATATCAGCTACATTATCTGAAATAAAGTCATTCGGACCGTTTGTTTCATAAAGCACCATATTAGGGAATTTTTTGAAAATCAAAGCGAGACGGGACTGAATTTTAGCTATTTCATTTTCTGATTTTTTCCTATCGCTTATATCTCTTGCAGTAGCGATAATTACATCCTTACCGAGATAAAAGCCTTTATTCAAAATAACATCTTTAGGAAAAATTTCTCCGTTTTTTCTTATTCCCCAGAATTCAAACTTTTGAGTTTCTCCTTTGAATGCTTTTCCCAAAATTATCCACAATTGTTCCAGATCATTTTTTCCGGGGGCAGAAACAAATTCGGGCGTATTTCCAATCAGTTCTTTCCGTTCATATCCGTACATTTCAACAGCCCCTTTATTTATGTCAATAAAAATACCGTTATCATCCAGAATATAGATTGCCTCGCTTACTGTATTAAATAAATCGCGGTAACTTTTTTCTAATTCCAGTTCTTTTTTCTTTTCTTTTTTCACTGCAGCATTCATACGGAATTTTAAATTTAAGATTTTTTAACTTCATTTATTACATTCAATAAATCAATTTTACTGAAAGGCTTTACCACAAAATAATCAAAATTGTGTGAAAGGAAATAATCCTTATCGTGTTCCATGGCATATCCGGTCAGAGCTACTATCGGAATATCTTTGTAAGATTCTGATTTTCTGATAAGTCTTGCAGTTTCTATTCCATCTATCCCTGAGCCCAGATTAATATCCATAAATATTAACTTGTAACTTTTATTTTCAATCAACTTCATAGCTGTTTCACCATCAGCTGCAAATTCGACATTTGCTATGCCTGTTAAAAACTTTTCGAAGACAAACTGATTCGAAAGATTATCTTCAACAAATAAAACATTTAATAATTCGGATTTCAAATCAGATTCAACTGCATCTTCTGAAATTTCAGATTCTTTAATTTTGATTTCGGTAAATGCGGGTAAGCATACTGAAAAAGTAGAACCAGCACCCACACTGCTGTTACAGGTTATTTTTCCGTCCAGTAATCCAAGGAATTTTTTGGTAAGAGTCAACCCGAGTCCTGTGCCTTCATATTTTCTTGTAAATCCTTCACTAACCTGTCTGAATTCCCCAAAAATAATACCGATATTTTTTTCTTCAATACCGATTCCGGTATCAATAATATCTATAACGGCATAAAGCTTGCTGTCAATATATTTTGAAGAAATTATCACCGTAACCGAACCTTTATCGGTAAATTTAATTGCATTATCGAATACGTTATAAAATATTTGTTTAAATAAATCTTTGTCAGTCTTTAAAACGATATTCCTATCAGAATAATTAATGATCAGGTCAAGCTTTTTTTCGTCCGCTTTATACTTGTATTTATCTACATATGCCTGAATTTCTTTTGCAAGATTAAATTTNNAGAATTCAGAGTATCATGTAATCTTTTACCCGAAACAGAAATATCATTAAGAAGTTTTAATTGTTCGAATTCTTTAATTTCCTCCATAAGAAGTTCAGATATTCCAATAATGCCGCTGAGAGGTGTCCTGAACTCGTGGCTCAAGTTTGCAAGAAGATTGGATTTTAATTTACTCAGTTCCTCTGCTTTTTCTTTTGATTTTATCAGTTCATTTTGCTTTATTATAAGTTCTTCTTCGGCATTCTTCCGCATTTTAATTTCATCAATAAGATATTCTTTATTTGTAAAGAAATCTTTTATAAGTCTTGCTATCTGGCCGAATTCGTTTTTTTGATTTTGAAGGTAATTTATTGGTTCAAAACTTTCTTTTTCCAGACTGTATGTAATGGAATTCAGAGGTATATTTACAATCTTAAAAAGGAATAAAGAAATTAATGTGATAATAAGGACAATGAATATAATAGTGCCAATAAACTGGTATGTAGTAAAATTAACGGATTTTTTTGTAACCAGTGATTCAGTAATTGCTCTTAATTTAACAAGATTTGAACCGTTCCAGTCTTTCAAATATATTTCATTAATAAATTCATACGAATTCAAATCATCTTTTATAATAGTATCTCTGATATTTGAAATTATTGATATTTTACTGCTTGAAATGACCGATAAATCATTCAAATACTCCTTATCCCAAATTCTACCTCCAATATAATAACCCTGTGGAGGAGTAATTCTTTTTGAATCAGAACTGGGTTGCAAGGGGCCAGATGAAATTTCCATCAATCCGGAACTGGTATTAATAAAGAAATGCGCAAACGGGTCTTTAAACACAATTGATTTCATCTCTTCCCTTGAAATCGGAAGTTCCCTGAACGTCCTGTCGTTAAAATCATTTATTGTGTAAGTAAGATTCATATCTTTATCATATAACCAAACGCAGTCAAGATTGTAAGTTTTCATTGAAGGGAGAAAATTTTCTTCAGCCCATTTTTCATCTTTTGAAATGGAAAACGCAAGAAGTTCATCCCAGTAGGAATTATCATAAATGTACGAAGTTAATGTACTGCTTTTCAGGTCTATGATTCTCCTGAGTATTGTGTCTTTTTCAGAGACCCTGTCATTAAGCAGTGCAGAAATATTTTTAACCACCGAATGCCGGAGGGAAAACAATCCGAAAACAAATATTGCAGTGATTAATGTAATTAATGCAATTATCTTGAATTGTATTTTGTTATACATAATTTAATATAATAGTTAAAATTGATAATTTAAATACAGTATTATTAAAATTCATTTCCGCAGAAATGATTGGAATAATGAATTGAAAAGCATGTTTTAATGAATTATTTTTGCAGACTGACTGATTATTTAATTACATATATTTAAATGAAAATGAAAAAAGGAATCAGATCAGAGATATAATTACAAAGAACCAAAAATTAAAATTAAATAAATAATCAGAAAAGAAAAAAAAGAACTTATTAAGTAAAATTAATTAATACATTATGCAAGCAATGGCAAAAATAAACACAGGAATGAACAGGTACAAAATTGTACTTCCTGTCATAATAATTTTCACTTTAATAGCCGGAATGCTGATAGGCGGGGTTATTCTTACCAAATTTTTTAAGGGTAAGCCGGTTATAAACCAGAGCCTGACGCAGGTTGATAAAAAGCAGATAAATCAAAATGTATCAGAGGACAGGCAGACATCCATAACGAAAGCCATATCAAAAGTATCTTCTTCGATAGTCGGCATAAATGTGGAAGAAGTCAGGACGGTTCAGGACCCGTTTTTTAATGACCCGTTTTTCAGGCAGTTNNGTCTAGGTTCGGGATACATTATTTCAGAGGACGGATACATTTTAACAAATGACCACGTTGCAGGTAATGCAACAAAGATCTCAGTTACGCTTACAACAGGAGAGACAGTTAATGCAAAGCTAATCGGTTCAGATCCTGTAACAGATGTCGCGCTTTTAAAAATTGAAAAGAACAATTTACCTTATATTAATTTTGGAAATTCCGATAATATAATAATCGGCGAGTGGGTAATTGCACTTGGCAATCCTTTCGGGCTTTTTGAAATAAACGACAAGCCTACTGTTACTGTTGGGGTGGTTAGTGCAACTAATATGAAAGTAAGTGCAGAAGGAAACAGGGTTTACAAAGATATGATTCAAACAGATGCTTCCATTAACGCAGGTAATTCGGGCGGACCGCTTGTTGATGTCGAAGGAAATGTAATCGGAATGAATACGATTATTTACACGGGAAGCCAATTCAGCCAGGGGAGCATTGGCGTGGGATTTGCGATTTCTATTAACCGCGTGAAAAAAATTATGGAAGAGCTGAAAGCAGGCGGAAAGATCGACAGGAGCTTTAATGTCGGATTCAGAATTCAGGGTATTGATGACCAGATGGCTAAATATTACAAATTAAATGATAAGAACGGTGTAATTGTAACGCAGATTCAAAAAGGAAGCATATCCGACAATGCGGGATTGAAAGTTGAAGACGTGATTATTGCTGTCAACGAAGATAAAATCCGCAATGAGCAGGATTTAATTTTCTCGATAAACGACAGGCGCAAAGGTGACACATTAAAAATGAAAATTATCCGCGGAGGAAGTGAAAAAGAAATTGAAATGAAATTAGAATAAGATTATAAGATTGGAAGATTATAGAAAAGCCCGTGAAAACGGGCTTTAATTTTTTGTACAAACTTTACCTTTCACTCTACAGTATTACTTTATGAATTAGCAGAAATTTATATTTCAAAATTCTATGAAGTTTTTTCTTCAGGCAGTTCGAATGCTTCTTTTTTCATGTCTTCTCTGGGTTCATTCATTTTCAGGTTACCGTTGAAGTGCGAGCCGAATTCCATTACTATATGGTCAACAACACAATCACCGAGGATTTTTCCGGTACCTTTTATTTCCAGTTTATGGGCTTTTATATTACCGCGAACCATACCGTAAATCACGGCTTCGATTGCGCTAATATCACCTACGATACTTCCTTTTTCGCCGATTACAAGGCCGTTTTCGCCTGTAAGGTTTCCGGTTACATAGCCGTCAATCCTTGTATTGGCAGGGGAGTACAGGTTTCCTTCGAACCTGCAACCTTCGCTTATCAAAGTCTTGATTGGAGACTGTTCCGATTTTGAGGGCATGCTGCTTATATTATTATCTTTAGTTTTCTGACCAAACATTTTTATATTAATTTAAATTTAAAAAACCGTGTGGATTAATGTCAACTCCGTTTACTCTTATTTCATAATGAAGGTGCGGACCGGTTGAGCGTCCCGTAGTACCTATAAATCCGATTACATCGCCGGCTTTTACTTTCTGACCGGCAGTAACATTAAATTCCGACAGATGCCCGAATATGCATTCGATTCCGTTGCAGTGTTTTATTACAATGCATTTGCCGTAGCCTTTATCCCAGTCGGCTTTTTCCACGATACCGTCTCCCGTACATCTGACAGTATCACCTATGTTACCTTTCAAATCGAGTCCCTTATGAAATTCGGAGCCTCTACCCCCGAAGGGATTTGACCTATAGCCGTAATCCGAGCGCAATTCGCCGTAATGGGGATATCCGAGCGGAAGATTATTTGCAGTTGCAAGCATTAGTGCCGTGTAGTTGTTATAAAACTCATACACGGATAAATCGATTCTTTTATTTGTATCAAGCTCTCCGCCGACATTTTTCTCGACAGGTTTCAGACCCCGTTCACGAAGATAATTATTAAGGAACATGATATTATTCTCGATATTATTAATCTTGTTTTTAATGTTCAGGCTGTCGATTAATTTAACATCATTTTCCATTGAGGCAATTTTCTTGAGTAAATGATCCTTTTCACTTGAGTAACTCTGAATACTCAGAAGAAGGTAGGAGACAAGAGTAACAGTGCAAACTATTAATGATAAAAATGAAATAAAATAACACCTGAATCGATGTACATGGATTGTGGGTATATTGAAAGATTTTGTTTCATCTCTATCATTACTGACCAATAAGACGGTCGTAATCTTTTTATTCATAAATTATAATCAAAGAGTTTTTGTATAACCTTAAAATTTAAGGTATTTATTGCAAAAAGTAAATAACAATAGGAAAATAAATAAGTTAACGATGAACAGAGATGCTAAATTACGTCAAAAAATCAATAAATTATGAACTGCCTGAATACATCTGAAATCATTTCCGAAAATTCAATTGCCTTGTAATGTGAGAGATGGCTGCCATCGTTATTAGGATCAGACATAAAATAATCGCTGAAGTTATTCAAATATTTAATTTTATTTTCGGCTGCCACTCTTGAAACAAATTCATCGAACCATGGGAATCTTTCATTTTCGAGTTGTCTCATTTCGGAAGAAACAGGCAGTCTTACAATAATAACTTTTTGATTTGTAATCAATGAATTTATTGAAGAAGAAAACTTTGCTTTAAGTTTTTCCAGAAGCGGTGTATTGCCTGAATTGCATAGCAGGCGGGTTTTATACCCGTAATAATTATAAGCCTGTGCATATCTAACATACGAGCCGAACCTTATATTGCTTTCCCAGCCGTCGCGGGTAAAATAGTGAGGGACCTCGCCGTTTATTATAAGATTTTCCAATTTTGAAAATCCGTATGCAAATTTAAAATTCCTGTCAAAAACACTAATCAGTTTAATATTCACGCGGCTGAACATATTTCCGCTTGCGGGTGTAGACAATTTAATTGGTTTAGTTTCATTCTCGATGCTATCATACTCAAAAGAACCAAACAGGGATGCAGGAGACACACATACCACTACTAACTTAAAAGGTTTACCTGAAGATATTATATTACTCATCATACCGTAAATGCTTCCGCCTCTGGAGCCGATGTTATAAGTTTTTGTACCGGGAATATTTTTATCAAGTATCTCCGGAACGAATGCCGCGCCTGCTCTTGAATCACCAAGTGTTACGATTGTGTTTTGCGTGTTGCCTGAAAGTTCTATATTTATCATATTAGAGCTGCCATAGTCTATTGGTGAATCCTTATAGTTATAATATGCCTGCGTGAGAGCGAGTCCGCAAATGACAAAAAAGACAATCGCTATAAATAAATACTTAGAATTTGAAATATATAAACGGTTCACCTGTTCCTCCTGCCGCAATAACCAGAACCCATATAATAATGAGCAAAGCGGCATACTGAATTCTCAAATATTTTGATTTATTAAAAAACGGAATTAGATTTTTATCAGCCAGAAAATACTGGATTATAAGAACTGAAATTGTAATAAGAATAATGCCATACATGAACGTATTTCCTAAAATATCGATTGCATCGGAAGATGAAAAACCAAACATTATGCTATACATTTTTAATGCTTTTGGAATTTCGTTTCTGAATAAAACCCAGCTTAAACTCAATAAATTGAAAAATATTATTCTTTTAAATATTGAATATATTTTACTTTTATGTTTAATTTTCATCAGTTTCATACCGCGCTCGATTGTCAGTGCAATGCCGTGAAACATTCCCCAGAGAACAAAATTCCACGATGCTCCGTGCCACAATCCGGCAAGGAACATGGTTAATATAGAAGCATAGCCGTATGCTATGAACAGAGATTTAAATTTTCTGAAACCCGAATATGAAAACGGTAAAAACAGATAATCCCTTATAAATGAAGATAAAGAAATATGCCATCTTTTCCAGAATTCAGTAAAGCCGGAAGATGCATAGGGGAAATTGAAATTATCAGGAATTTTAAAACCCATTATCAGTGCACAGCCAATTGCAATATCAGAGTAGCCGCTGAAGTCAAAATATATTTGCAGAGTATAGGCATAAGCAACGGACCAGGCATTTGAAAAGGTCACGGGTATGGAAGAATCATAAACGCGTGAAACATATGAAGAGAGATTATCGGCAATAAACACTTTTTTAAAAAAGCCTATTGAAATTAAAAAGAATGCCTGATAAAATATTTCCCACGAAAAAGTCCTTTTTTTATTGAACTGCACGAGGAAATTCCTTGCCCGTAAGATAGGTCCTGCCATTACGACAGGCCAGAAAGTTGCAAAAGCAGAATACCTGAAAAAATTTGACTCGGGGATAATGGTTTTCCTGTGCACTTCTATTATGTAACTTATATTCAGGAATATGTAAAAAGAAATTCCTGCCGGCAGTATGAATTCAAAAAACGGAAGACTGACAGACAATCCGAAAAAGGAGAAAATACCGTTAAAAGTCGTGCTGAAAAAATTCAGATATTTAAATAAAAATAATACAAGTAGATTTACAAAGACAGCAGAAATATAAAAAGTCTTTTTCTTCTTTTGATTTTCAGCATTGTGTATTTTTAATGCAAAAAAATAATTTACAGATGACACAAAAAAGATAAGCGGCAGATAAAAAATATTAAAAAATCCGTAAAATAAAAGACTTGAAAAGAACAGAAAAAGAATCTTCTTTTTTTTGTCTTTTATCAACAGGTAAACAGGGAAGAAAACGGAACTAAATAATAAGAAAACAAGTGAGTTAAAGTACATTTGCTATATAATTTCAGTATATCCTGTTTGTTTTTATAATTATTTAAAATTGAAATTTATTTTCAAATATACTAAATAAAAAAACAATAAAAACGTCCAATAATATTTTGCACAGTTAATTGAATTGTATATCAAAATAAAAATGCAGTATTTTATATATCCGTAAATGTCAACTAATATATTTTTGAGCATCAGCAAGTTTAAATTTATTTTACTTTTTACAATATTTATTTTTCTTTTAAGCAATTTCGTTTATTCGCAAAATGACACCGTTAATTCGGAGTTAAAAGTGAGTGTGACAAATGAAAAGTACAGAAAACTGAGTAATGCATTAATAACAGTAAAAGGTACCGATGGAAAATTCAGCGACAGCATTAATACAAATACTTCGGGAACAAATACTTTTAACCTGAAAGCGGGAAAATATTCAGTAACGGTCACGCTAGAAGGATATATTTCTTACGAAAATAATGATGTTGAAATTCTGAAGGGCGGGAACAAAGAAATTACAGCTGTACTTACGAATAAAATTTACACTACGGAAGAGATAGACGTGGAGGGTGTTTTCAGGCAAAGCCAGAAAGATTTAAGGACAAGTTTATTCAACATAGCTCCTAAAAATATAAAAATACTTCCGGGTGCTTTTGAGGATGTAATGCGTTCGCTGAAATCACTACCCGGAATATCTTCTCCGAATGATTTTACTTCACAGCTAGTGATACGCGGGTCGGGACCCGACCAGAATCTAATAATAATGGATGAAGTCGAGATATTTAATCCATACAGGTTATACGGGCTTGTCAGCATGTTTAATCCCGAGACTTTAAGCGACATCAACCTGATTACCGGCGGGTTTCCCGCAAAATACGGCGACAGGCTTTCGGCAGTGCTTGACGTATTAAACAGGGAAGGAAACAGGGACAGGAATTTTGATTTCATGACCAATATTAATATTGCAAGTGCGAATCTGATTTTACAGGGGAAGAATCCTTTGGACATTCCGGGTTCGTGGATTGTATCATCGAGAAGGACATATTATGATTTGATACTTGGTCCTTTTGCGCGAAAGCAGAAATTAATTACCGATGATTCGTCGTTCCCTTCGTTCGAGGATTTGCAGATGAAGTTTGCATTCGGTCCTTTTAACAAACACAAATTCATCGTGAATGGAATTTTTTCGAGGGACGGAGTTGCGATAATTCCGGGACCGGACAGAACGAATCCCGACAGTGTAAGCGTAAATGATGTTACGACTAACAATGTTGTTTCTATTGGCTGGCATTACATTTCAAATGCTAATTTCATTTCAAAGACAACATTATCGTGGTATAAAAACAAAGGTGACAATGATTTTGAAGGTGATATAATAGACCCGTTAATAAACAAAGAAAATTTAACGCCCGGTCAAAGGGATTCTTTAAAATCAATAGGCGCACTTCTCGGATTTAATTTTACTTCAAAATACAATTTCACAAAATATTCACTCGGAAACAGGTCTGTTTATGTAAGCGGAAACAATAAATACGAATTCGGAGGGGGAGTGGACATGATAAAAACAGATTTGACATATACTTTGCAGCTCGATGATAATTTCAAAGCATATTTAAGTTCATTACCGGGGATGCAGGCACTGCTCGAGGATTTTAACATAACGGGTGATAATAATTACAGGGCGAACATATACGGACAGGGAAGATTCCAGATAAAAGAAAAGTTTTATTACCAGCCGTCGCTGAGGATGGATTATTATTCATTTTTAAAAGCTGTATATGTTTCGCCGAGAATTAATTTCGGATATATTATAAATCCTTTAACTACTATCAGAAGCGCGGTCGGACTATATTACCAGTCACCGGGTTACGAGAAACTTGTTGACAACATGACCTTTTATGATTTATCGACAATAGCAGGAGAGAGATTAAAAGCTGAACGCTCGATACATTTCATATTAGGGATTGACAGGTGGCTTAACAATGAATGGCAGGTAAGGATAGAAAGCTATTATAAACGATTCGATAATTTAATTGTGCAGGAAATGCTGACAGGATATAAATATGAATATTATCCGCTTGACCCTAATAATCACAATGCAAGCTATTTAAAAAATCCCGCGAACTGGTACAGGTCAACGGATAAGATAGCCTATGATTCCGTGACAGCAAATCCAATCAATGGTGCGACAGGGGATGCATACGGAATTGAATTCAGCCTTGAAAAAAAATATTTAAGCCCGACAACAAAGCTAACAGGCTGGATAAACTTATCTTTTTCGAAAACGACAAGAGTAAGGGACGGACTTGAAAAGCCGTTCAGGTTCGACCAGCCCATAATTGCGAATATAGTTTTGAATTATACAGTGAATAACTGGTTTGAAATAGGGGCAAGATGGTCATATGCAACAAATTTTCCATATACAAAACCGGTTGGAGTAACGCCGAGAGTATCGAATGACAGTTTAGTGATAAATCCTTTTACCAACCAGGTGATATTCAATCTGGATATGGGTGGTGAAATAAACAGGTACAATGAGAGAAGGCCTGATTATCACAGGCTGGATTTACGCTTTACGGCATATACAAAATTCTGGAAAGCGGACTGGTCATTTTATTTAGATGTAGTAAATGTTTACAACAGGAAAAATGTATTAGGGTATAAATATACATTGCAGTCTGACCTGAGTATAAAACAGGAAACTACAGGAATGGTGCCGATACTTCCGACTCTGGGACTGAGTGCAAGATTTTAATAAATCTCGGATTCAATAATATTCACATTTCTTTTATTTATTGCAGTACTTAAATTCAAAAAAAATAAAGGTTTCAGGTAAAATGAAAAAATCAATTTATATTATCATTTTTATTTCAGTAATTTTTCTATCCCGACTTGATGCTCAATGGGTTTATACAAACGGTCCTTATGGAGCGACTGTGCAAGCACTTATTTCAAAAAGCGGAAATATGTATGCAGGTACTCAGGGAGGCGGAGTATACATAACAACAAACAACGGGATAAACTGGGCTGCTTCAAATTCGGGATTAAGTGCAACGAATATTTATTCATTGGCTGTACTGGGTAATAATCTTTTTGCCGGTGCATATGGGGGTTGTTTTATTTCTACAAATAACGGTACAAGCTGGGCGGCAGTAAATTCGGGTCTGACAGCAAGCGATATACATGCACTGGCTGTAAGCGGGACAAATTTATTTGCAGGAACATATTCGGGAGTATTTATTTCAACCAATAACGGTTCGAACTGGACATTAATAAATAACGGATTATCTACTACAACTATACAAACACTAGCAGTATCGGGGACAAATATATTTGCAGGAACATTCGGAGGGGGAATTTTTCTCACGACGGATAATGGTGCAAACTGGTCACCTGTAAATAACGGATTAGGCAGTATTTATATATACAGTATCGTTACAAACGGTACAAATCT
>PMIW01000100.1 GCA_003158365.1 Ignavibacteriota bacterium
GTCAACCGGCTGGACATCATAATGCCCATAGATTAGAATTGTAGGTTTATCTTCACCTGCTTTTAAATATTCGGCATAAACAATCGGGTGTCCATCCGTCTGGTATATGTTAACTGTTTCAAAACCAATACTTTTTATATGTTCAGAGAGCCATTTAGCACAATTTAAAATATCATCTTTATTTTCGGGATTATTACTGATTGAAGGAATCCTTAGAAATTCCTTCAATTCTTCGATAAATCTGCCGTTATTTTCGTTTATATATTGCGTTAATTCTTTCATTATTGTTTATTATTGTTCGCACCTTTTACCTTAGCAAGTCTGTCTTTTGCTTCAGCATTTTCGGGGTCAATAGTTAATATTTTTTCATAAGTTTTAATTGCCTCATCGTTTTTCAGAAGTACAATATAGCATTTTGCTACCCAGGAATATGATAAAACGAATTTATCATCTGCTTTTATGGCATCCTGGAAATTTGCAAGTGCATCTTCATATTTCTTCAGGTAAAAATTAGAGAATCCTTTAAAGAGATAAACGGACCTTTCATTCATACCGAGGTCAGTAGCTTTATTCAGATACATGACTGCATTTTCATAATTTTCACCCTTAAAGCAGGCTTTTCCATATTCATAATATACCGATTTATCCGTGCTGTCCATTTTTATAGCTTTATCATATAAGCCATAAGCATCGGAGAAATTCCTCAGGTTAACTTGTACTTTTGCATATTTCAGCATATCTTCAACTTCAAAATCTTTAATTGGCACTTTTGCGAAAAATTCAACAGCTTTTTTATACTGTTCGACCTGTGCGGATGAATCAGGTACTTCTTTTTCCGACAGAATATAAGCAGTATAGAGATTACCCGTTACCGAGTTCGGGTCGGCTTTAAGCACATCAGTAAGAAGAGCCATTGCTTCATCTAATTATCCTTCTGCATACAAAGTCTTGGCGAAATATGAATTACCTTCCTGCGAGCCGGGTTTCAGGGCAGAATATTTTTTAAATGACTCAGCAGCTTCACCGTATTTTTCACCGAAATAAAGAATTTTCCCTTTTTCAAGGTAAGCTTCAGCGAAATTTGCATCCTTAGCTATTGCAGTATTAAAAGAGACGAGAGATTCATTATACTGTTTCAATTTAAAATAAACTTTTCCGAGACCATAATAAGCAGGAGCGAAATTCGGATTTAGTTTTACAGCTTTATCATAATAATCTTTTGATAATTTGAAAGAACCTCTTATATAATAAGCTTCACCGAGTCCTGCATAGACGGTCGGGTTCTCTTTACTCACGGTTGTAGCGAGAGTAAGTGCCTGAATAGCTTCATCGATTTTCCCCTGAGCTGAGTAATTAGCTGCACGTGACAGCATAACTGGTATGCTTTCAGGTTCAAGTTTCAAAGCTTTTCTGAACAAATCATCCGCATCGGAATATTTTTTCCTTTCAGTATAAAGTTCTCCGAGACCTTTCAAAGCGTCAATTCCTTCGTCATCATCCTTTAGAGCAATTTTCAGATATTTTTCCGCATCATCGAGAGACCCTGTTTTAAAAAGTGCTATTCCGTAATAGCAGTTTGCATCGTATTTCGTATTGGTTTTTACAACATCTTTCAGCAAATTTAATGCAGTCAGGTAATCCCCTTTTTTTACAGCATTCATACCTTTTTCCACGTTATCCTGTGCAAAAACATTGACAGAAAAGAAAGTGAAAGCAAGTATTAAAATTGCCAAATATTTTTTCATTAACTTATTCATAAAAGTATAATATTAAATTAAACAATAATTTTTTATTCAATTTTGATTGTTCTCACCGGCTGAGTAACAGGAACAAATCCATTATCCAAAAATATCTTTTGTCCGTCGTTGTGCAAAAGATAAGAAATAAACCCTGTCGAAAGCTGTATCCCGATATCGGTGGAATACATAACAATTTTTCTTGTATAAGGATACTGTTTTGTATAAATCAAACCCTGGTGGAACTGAGCGAAATCGTCCTGCCTGCCGCTGCTCCAGATTTTTGAAACCCTTATATACTGCACTGTTGTATCCATAACATCCTGGCTGCCTTTTGAGAGCCATCCCATATTCGTGAATCCGATTGCATTTTTACTTTCCCTGATTATATCCAGCATCTGAACGGATGTGGAACAAATAGAAGCCTTTTCGAAATAATTCTGACCGTCGAGAACCGAGTCTTTAACATAAGCATAAGAATTTGAATTCGGCCTTTGGATATACACTTTGATATAATCGTTAGCACCTTTCATTTTATCCGCAACGGATTTATTCTGTTCTTCATCCTGCGCTTTAATCTGGGACCACTTTGTTATTTCACCGGCGAATATCTTCTTTAAATCCTGCGAAGTAAGCCTTACCGCCGGATTACCGACGTTGGTTATGAAAGCAATGCCGTCGATTGCAAGTTCATATCTCTGCAGCTCTATCTTATAATCCTTGACGAATTTCTTATCATCTTCGGTCATATCACCCGCAATAATAATCAGTTTCGTTTCTTTATTAAGCAAATCCGTTATTACATTCTTAGTCGGCTTAGCAATCGGAATAATTTTCGCTTCTGCGTTTAACCGGGTAAAATCCTTTGAAAGCAATCCGGCGACTGTTTCTATATTTTCATCAACTTCGATTGTCATTTCTCCTGTAGTAGCTTTGGATTTAATACTTCCAAAGTCGCAGGCAAAGAAAACAACGGGAATTAAAGTTAATATTACAAAAGAAAATATTTTATTTATTAAATTCATATTCTATTCATTAAAAAAATGTTCCCAAACCGGTTAAGCTTGGGAACGATTTTAAGTATTAATTCCTTGAACTCCTTGTTAATATAAAATTATTATTTTTTATGAATAAGGTCATCGGTATTTTTCTCCATTTTCTCTCTCATTTCATTCTGCTTTTTAACCCGAATCTTCGTCTGAACATTAATAAACCTTAGAATTCCATAACTCATAAAAATTATTCCAAAAATTACTCTTGACTGCATCGGAATATTTGGTATTAAACCCAACAACATTACCAGCCCAACTATAAACACCACTAAGGATGTAAAAATATTTATTATGATTACCGGGCTCAATGGTAAATTCAATTATTTTCCTTCTTCTTTCTTTTCTTCTTTCTTAGGTTCTTCTTTCTTATCTCCTTCATCATCCTTCTTGAATTTGCCGCTCAATTTGAAATTAAACGGTACACTCACCCAGCATCTTACCGGCTGACCCTGCTGCAAAGCAGGTGTGAATTGAAGGCTCATAACCTTTGAGCTCACTTCATCTCTGAACACTTCCGCATTCTGTCCGCTTACACCGCCAACAGATACAACCGAACCGTCAGGACCGACAAGTACTTTTACGGTAATTCTGCCTTCGATACCTGTTGACCTTGCAATTTCGGGATATCTCATCGAACCCTGTACCTGAGAAAGATTTACGCAAACAGGAGCTTTATCTACTTCGAACTGCTGATAAGTCTTTTCTTTTGTAACTTTCGTTTCTTCATGTTTTATGTTTTCTTCGACTTTCTTTTCCTGAACTGTTACTTT
Organism: Ignavibacteriota bacterium; assembly: GCA_003158365.1. Taxonomy (GTDB): domain Bacteria; phylum Bacteroidota; class Ignavibacteria; order Tepidaquicellales; family Tepidaquicellaceae; genus FEN-1279. The sequence continues at coordinate 3,559 of PMIW01000100.1, forward strand.
ACCTGTTTCCTTAGTAGGGTCGAAGTTTTCACTACCTTCCGAAGATACGAAAGCTTTAATTTTTTCTGTTTCCTCAACCTTTTTAATGGTTTCCAAATCTGCTTTTTCCTTTGCTACCGGTTCCGGTGTTAAAGCAGCAAGGTCTTTCAAAGCTTCAATCTTTTGCGGTTCCACTTCAGGTGGAGGAGGCTGGTCACTTTCGTCTTTTGCATTATCCTGAGTCATGAGATCTTTTAATTCGATGTCTCTTTTTATCTGAAGATTTTTTTCAGCCTGAGCATCAATATAAAGGGAGATACAGTACATGGAAATAAAAATTCCATGAATAATTACAGCAATTATTAAACCCCTTGATAAGAATTTCCTATAGACTTTCTTGAGTTCAGGAAGCCCATATTCCATTTTGGTATCAATAGGTTCCACATAATTGCTTACAGTTTCATTAATTTGAGTTGACATTTTCAACCTCCACTTATTTAATATTATTTATAATTTTCTCTAATTTTTAAACTTCGGCGGATTAATTTAGTTCCGCAATTTTCGACACAAATATAATTAATTTAAAACTTATATAATATTGAATTATTAATCAATTTTAATCTTTATTAGGCGGAAAATAAGGCAATATACCTATCGGGTTATGGAAGTACTTTTTAATTAAATCCGCATCCGAAAAAATATCCGTAGTTTCTACCTTCTTAATATCCTTTTCATCAATAAATATACTATCGATTAAATCTGCCAATTCCTTACCATCGCTATCATTACTGACTTTAATATTAATCACGCTCATGCTCAGGTTATCCGCATTACTTTTAAATATATATGTATTTTTATTTAACCTTTGTTTTTCAGGAATCTTCCTGTCATAACTTATATAAACCCCCGATACAGGAATTACTTTAGGATCAACTACGAAAAATTTTCTGTCTTTTACATAATAATTGCCTTCAAGAACATTTACCAGATTTTCAGAAAGCATTTTCTTAAATTCATCCTTAGAATATTCCACGGGATTTTTAAAATCCTGAGGTGCAAAAGCCACGGTTCTTGCTGTATATCCTCTGTGTGCAAGAACTATCGTACCCAGCGGGCATTCACCAAATAATTTTTTTACATCTTCGTGGCGCATTCTTATGCAGCCGTGTGATACTGGTCTTACGCCGAGGGTCCCGTAATATCCCGTACCGTCGAGAGCATGAAAACCAATACCCATATTGAACGGCATAAAGTAATACATTGCAGCATTATTGAACTGGGAGGATTCATGACGCGGTTCTTTCGAAAAAATTGCAAACAGACCGGGTCTAGATTCTATACCTTTGGCAAGAAATTTATTTCCCGATGAAATTAAATATCTTTCGGTTTTTCCGCTGCGCCAGTGCTGGTAAAGCACCTGCTGGTCAATTCTGAGTTCAAGCCAGCATTCTTTATCGGTATAAACAGTGTCTTTTATACCAGTCGATAAATCCGTCTCGGATAAAATATTTGTGCTGAAATTCGAATGAGCAGTATTGTTGGCAATTTCAAAGAAACCCGAATCGGGAAACGGATTACTCTTAAGTGCCGTCGGAAGTCCTAACAACAGAATAACTGCAAGCAAAGCGGGAAAAATAAAAAACAAATTATTATTGCTTTCCCCGATTTGAGTAACATTTGTAAGCTTTTCCAAATAATCACCATCGGAAGGCAAGCTTAAATCGTCCTTTAATATATCAGAATCTGATTCCAAAATTTGATTATTATCCCTTAAAATATCAAAAAAATATGAAAAAGGCTATGGAAAGTGTAGGTAGAAAAGAGAAAGTCTAAGTATATGATTTTAAGTAAAATCAGACCTCCCTGCTATAAAAATATGAAAAACAGATCATTATTCCAAATCCAGATCGAAATCATCCGAAATTACTTCTTTTGATTTTATTAACTTACCGTCTTTGTTGTATTCATTTACAATATAAATGAATTTAGATTTACCTGTGTTGTAGCTCATCAAGATTTCTTTAATGAGAGTAAGTTTGCCGTTATAATACCTGAATATTTTTGTATCACTTTCAGAGCCTGCACAGCACCTGTTAAAAGAACGTACAATCTTCTTATCTTTATCAACCTGGACGGATGTCAAGTCATCGAATGCATAATCACGGACGAATCTTTTCAAATCTTTATTATACAGATATACTTTCCCGAAGCAATTTGCAAGTATAGCACATCCGTCATAAACATATAAATCCTTATATCCGTCGAAGTTGAAGTCATTGAATTCGATATTAAAAATTCCAAGTGAATCTTTTTCGGATTCGATTACATGTATAATCTGATTTGATGCGGAATCCCTGATGATAATATTTTTCACAGGAAAGTATTTGTAATCCTTTCCGTTTAATATTATATTAAAAGCCATTGCCGGAACATCTTTCCCGATTTTTCTAAAAATGACCGTGTCAGGATTTTCGTTAGAATAAAAGTTAATAACATCGAAAGTGGTATCAGGATGAACTTTATGAGCCAAATCAGACTTTGCATTTGATACTAAAATGAATACAAAAAATATTACAATAACATATTTTAATTTGCACATAATATAAGGACTTAAATAATTATTGATGTCAATAATTTAAGTTTTACTATTTATAAATTCAAGATTGTAATTTATTGAACAAAAATATACTTTTTACCCGAATTTACCTGTGATATATTCTTCGGTGAGTTTTTCTTTTGGTTTGGTGAATACGGTTGAAGTTTTTGAATGTTCGATAAGTTTGCCGAGATAGAAGTATGCCGTAAAGTCGCTGACACGGGCTGCCTGCTGCATATTATGAGTTACAATTATAAATGTATATATTTTTTTCAGGTCGTGTATGCTCGCTTCGATTCCTGCAGTGGAAATCGGGTCCAGTGCACTTGTTGGTTCATCCATTAAAATTATTTCCGGTTTAACAGCCAGTGTGCGTGCGATGCAGAGGCGCTGCTGCTGCCCGCCCGATAAACTGTAGGCAGATATCTTTAACCTGTCTTTTACTTCATTCCAAAGGCCTGATTGCACAAGACTTGTTTCGACAATTTCATCATAAAGACCTTTTTTATGCCCCCAGTTTAATTTCAATCCCGAGATTACATTATCGTAAATTGACATAGTAGGAAACGGGTTTGGTTTTTGAAAAACCATTCCAACTTTTTTTCGTATATCTATGCTGTTATACTCTGTAATATCTTTTCCAAGAATATTAATTTCACCTGTAACGACTGCATTAGGAGTGAGGTCGTGCATAAAGTTCAAAGCCCTGAGGAATGTGGATTTACCGCATCCCGACGGACCAATTATTGCGGTGACAGAATCCTTTTTAATATTAATATTAACATTTTCAATGCCGGGTTTATCATTGAACCAGACGGACAGATTTGTTGTAGATACAGCTATCGCAGATTTTTCATGTGATGATTTTTCCTGAACAGCAGCGTCCTTATTTACATATTCTTCAGATTTTATAAACACGGGATTTTCAGAATCCTCAGGATTCGTTGAAAGATATTTTTCTTTCAGATTAAATTCATTGATATTATTTAGAAATTCGTTTGCCACAGATTTATTTATTAAACACTTTGAGAAAACTTATTTTTAGTTATTAGTCTTACTATAAGGCTTATTATAAACACAAGAGCAATTAAAACAAAAGCGCCTGCCCATGCTTTCTGATGCCATTCCGCATAAGGAGATATTGCATAATTAAATATCTGTACAGGAAGAGATGCTGTTGGACTATCTATTGATTCCGACCAGAAACTATTTCCGAATGATGTAAACAGAAGTGGTGCGGTTTCCCCTGCCGCTCTTGCAATAGCAAGCAGCATTCCTGTAATTATCCCGCCCGATGCGGTGCGTAATACAATTTTAAGAGTTGTTTTCCATCTTGATATTCCGAGTGCGAGTGATGCTTCTCTCAATGAAATTGGTACGAGCTTGAGCATTTCTTCGGTTATGCGTGTAACGGTCGGTATCATTAGAATACCAAGTGCAAATCCTCCCGCCAATGCTGAGAAGTGTTTTGTTTGAAGTACAATTACTCCATATGCAAATATTCCGATTATAATGGATGGAATTCCGCTCAACACATCTGTTACAAATTTCACAATATTTGCGAAGAATGATTTTGAAAATTCAGAGACATAAATTCCCGACATCAGCCCAATAGGTATGCCGAATGCGGAACCAAGTCCGACAATTTCAACAGAGCCGACTATTGCGTTTGCAATTCCGCCGCCGGGTTCACCGACAGGTTTTGGAAGCTGCGTGAAGAAATCAAGATTCAAAGATGAAATTCCCGCTGCGGTTGTATAAAATAAAATGTAAATCAGAGGAATGATGGCAACCAATCCTGACACAACACTCAGTGTCAGCATCACAATATTAATAATCTTTCTTCTTTTAAGATTTTTAGGATTTGCCAGAATTTCGTATGCTTCCATTTTATTTTACAGTTAATTTTTTTGTCGTACTGTATATTAAAAATCTTGCAAGTGAATTAATTACGAATGTAACAGCAAAAAGCACAAGTCCGACTTCAATAAGCGAGCTCAGGTGAATTTTACCCGAGGCTTCAGCAAATTCATTAGCTATGACAGAAGCCATAGAATAAGCAGGTTCGAACCAGGATATTTTAATCTGTGCCCTATTCCCAATTACCATTGTTACAGCCATTGTTTCCCCTACTGCACGTCCGAGTCCGAGAACTGTCGCGCCAAGTATTCCGCTTTTTGCATTAAGCAAAGCCATTTTAATTGCTTCCCAGCGTGTTGCACCAAGAGCATATGCGGCTTCTCTTTGTGCCTGAGGAATTGTTTTAAGAACATCCCTGCTTATAGCGGATATAATCGGAATAATCATAATGGCAAGAATAATACCGGACGTAAGAAGTCCGAATCCTATTTTCGTACCGGTGAAAAAAGGCAGAAAGCCCAATGTAGATTCAAGGAAAGGCTGTGCGGTATTTCTCATAAATGGTGCAAGTACAAATATTCCCCAGAATCCGAATACTATGCTTGGAATTGCTGCCAATATTTCTATAAGAAAGCTTAATGTTGTTTTAATAATTTGCGGAGCCAGTTCCGAAAGAAAAATTGCAATGCCAAGGCTAACCGGCAGTGCAATTGCAAGTGCAATAATCGATGAAACAACAGTTCCGTATATAAAGGTAAGGGCTCCGAACTGTTCTTTTACAGGTTCCCAATCCTGGGAGAATATAAAACCCCAGCCAAATGCATCTCTTGATGGAGCAGAATCTATGAACATCTCATAAATTATCCAGAATACAATGCATATTATCAGGAAAGCAAAAAACAACGTTGTCTTTTCGAAGAATATATCGGAAATGTGATTCTTGCTTTTAATCACTTTTAGATTTTCAGAATTATTTCCAGTAGATTTTTTCATCTGTTCAATATATAAATATCATATGCCGCTTGTTTTAAGAAATTGTAAAGAAATTGTAAAGAAAATCTGAAGAACAGAAGTTAAGTTGGTAAGAAGTTAGGAAGTTAAGAAAAAGAAGCAAAAATTCAGGAGTTCGGAAAAGCATTATAAGAACAAAAGTCAGCTTTCAGAATTTGGTTTTCCGCATCCCGATTTATTGGTACAGAATTTTTCCACACCTCATAATTAGATAATTAATACTAACCTATTTATTATAATACTCTTAGCAAATAAGATTTAAGGTATTTTGTTTCGGGCATCTGGGGCAGAATCGGGTGGTCGTATGAACAATTTTTAAAATCAATTACCTGTACTCTTCTTTTTGCTTTTTGCGCGCTTTTCGTAATAATAGTTTCAAAAGCTTTTTCATCTATATGATGGGAACATGAAAATGTAAAGAGAATGGAATCCCGTTTTAAAAGCCGCATTGCTTTTGAATTGAGTTCGATATATCCTTCTATAGCAGAATTAACATTCTTTTTTGATTTTGTGAATGACGGAGGGTCGAGAATAACGGCATCAAAAATATTTTTTGCTGATTCGGAAGAATCGAGATATTTAAATACATCTTTGCAAATGAAAGCAATATTTTTGAATCCGTTGATATCTGCATTTTGAATTCCCATGTCAATGGATTGTTGTGAAGAATCCACTGCTACGATTTCTTTTGCACCCGCAAAAGCAGCATTCAGGGCGAACCCGCCTTCATTGCAGAATAAATCGAGTACTTTTGATTCATTGTTGACATATTTTCTTAACTCAAGATGGTTTTCAACCTGGTCGAGATAGAATCCTGTTTTCTGTCCTTTCAATAAATCGATTTTATATTTCACATCATAAATATTTATATCGAAAGAAGTATCATCCGATTCGCTTAAATTAAATAAAATATTCTCCTGTTTCTGCAACCCTTCGAGAACTCTTAATTCGTTGTCGTTTTTTTCTATAATTAACGATGCATTAAATTCGTTTACTAGAATATCTTTAATATCACTCAGAAATCTATCAATGCCGTAGGAAAATGTCTGGACAGAAAATTTATCATCAAATTTATCTATAATAAGTCCCGGCAGGAAATCACTTTCGCTGTTTACCATTCTATAAGCAGTTCGGGAAGGATTAACCTTCACACGCAGATTATCGGCATTTCTTATTCTTTTAATAAAGAAATCCTTGTCGATTGTTTCATTTGAATCCGTCAGATGGCGGTAAGCAATCAGAGAGTTTTTGTTGTAGAAACCTTTTCCGAGCGGTTTGCCTCTTGAATCAATTACTTCCACGACATCTCCGTTTGCGATATTACCTTCGATTCTTTCTATTTCGTTACTGAAAATCCACTGGTGTCCAATATTCAGGCGGCGGTCTTCGTTTTTTTTAAGAAATATTTTCATTTATTTTAATTAAAATTTCATTAACATTAATTCCGTTCATGCAATTAAAATGTTTTTTAGGGCATTCACTTTTTCCAATATGCGTGCACGGCCTGCATTTCAAATTATTATTTTCAAAAATAACAGTACTCTGAAGCTGGGGATAGAAGCCAAATTCCTTTACAGTGCTTCCGAAGAACACTATTATTTTTTTGCCGAGGGCTTCAGCAAGATGCAAAACCCCGCTGTCATTACAAATAACCAAATCACTGTTGTAAATTAAATTTGCAAGTGAATTGTAATTTGTTTTACCGCAATAATTTATTATTCCCGGGGAAATGTTTTCGAGATATTTGCATATCTCAATATCTTTTTCGGAATTATCACCTATTAAAACTATTTTTTTATTTTTTAGCTCTTTAATTACTGCTTCAAATTTTTCTTTCGGAAGGGTTTTCGTAAAGTGCTTTGATGACGGTGCAATAAGGATATACGGTTCTTTTTCTTCAGGCACTTTATCAAAAATCAAATCAGTAGTTAAAAAATCCATATATCCCTGATAATGTATTTCGCTTAAAGCATCAATATATCTTTTGTAAACAGGTATTATGTCGTCTATTAAATTGATTTTAAAAGCAACAAGCAGAAGTTTATAGATTGTATTTTTTTTATATCTGATTTTTTCGGGTTTTGTAAACAAAGTGGAAAATACAGAGCGGATGTTCTTATGCAAATCAAAAATCAGGTCGTAATTATTTATTTTTATGACAGATTTCAAATCACCAATAGATTCATTTTTATATTTAACTATATTATCAACACCCGCATGCATTTTTACTAAAGGAGTATAAGTTTCTTTAGTGAGGAAATCAATCCGAGTATCGGGGAATGATTTTTTCAATAACGTGATAAAGGGATATGTAAGAATAATATCCCCGAACGAAGAAAATCGGATAATCAGTATTTTTTTTATTTCAGGCAATATGAATTTATCATGATGAAATTTCTATAACCTGGTGATTGAAATTATTTACATCCATCGATTCGATTAACCTGTTAATTATAATCATACCGTATTTATTCAGATAATAAATGATGTTTATGTATCTTTCCTGAAGCACTTCATCGGGATAAATGCTCTGTATTGCTGATTTCAGTTTCAAAATTGCAGATTCATTTTGTTTTGCCTGGGATTCAATAAATTTATCTTTTAGATATTGAAGTGACTCGATATATTTTTCGTTCTTATTTTTAAACGCGGTTAAAAGATTTTTATCTATTTTCTCAAGGTCAATTCCGACACTATAATATAATGCATTCAGTTCATCTTTGAAATTATTGAATATTTCTTCGACATTAAGCTCATTTATTTTGTTCATCAGCTTTGCGGTAATTTTTTTCTCGTCGAAAAATTCTTCAAGAGAAAATCCGTTTTTAGAAATAAAATTTTCCACCCTGCTTTCAAGTAATGTGACTGAAGTTCTGGGATAAATAACAGGCATATTGACATCGAAGAACTCGTAAACGCTCTTGAACTGTCCGAAATATGCAATTTCAGACGGTCCCCCGACATAAGCAACAGTTGGCAACAAATAATCCTGGCATATCGGGCGAAGAATCACGTTCCCGCTGAAATTTTCAGGCGAGGTGTAAAGCTGTTCCAGAAGCTGGGCTTTTTCGAATCTTTGCCTCGAATTTTTGAGAGCAAAAATATTTTCAGGTCTCGGTTCAATAAGGTGTCTGTGATTATTATGATTGTAGAAAATATTTATGGGCTGGGGTTTTACCTGCGGTTCATATTTTTGTTCGATGACTGCGGAAGTTTCGATTACCCTTTCGCAGGTTGCAGGGTAAGTATTCAGTTCTTTTTCAAAAACCGGAATCAGTAATTTTTTAATTTCCTTATCAGCGGGATTGCAGAATATTATTCCCAAATCCCCTATCAGATAGTTTATTAATCTGGCGAAAGCAACAGAAAGACTTATCCCGGATTTATATGAGCGGTCAATAAAATCAAAAACATATTCGCTGAAATCGGTTTTCAGTAAACTGTCACTCAAATCACTTTTAAATTTTTCTATAAAATCGTCCAGCAGAATGCTGTTAACAGGAGTAAGATATCTTTCCTGAGGTGTTCCGTTTTCGAAATATTCCATCTTAACAAGGTTGTTTTCCCTGTCGAAGACATTAATATTATTAACTTCAAGGAAATCGTGGTCATCCGCTTCGAGCCAGAATACGGGAACGAAATTATATTCAGGGAAATCCTCTGCATACTTTTTAGTCAGCTGGAAAGTATTAATGGCTTTAATGACAGTGTATAGATTGCCTGTCAGAATCCCGGCCTGCTGTCCCGTGACAACTGCAAAAGTATTTTCATTTCTGAGAAGTTCGATATTCTGCAAAGCAGTATCGGATGCATTAAATATTTTATTCTGTATCAATAAAATGTCCGCCAGATCATTCCTCGTGAAAAGCTTTTTATTAAGATAATTCTCTTCCTTATCCACCAGAGACTTGAATAAATTCTCTTTTTCGGTGTAGTTATAATTAAAAAATTCTTTAAGAGAATTAAAATCGTTTATGTATTCCAAAAAAAACTCGTTGAAACCCGGCAGCTTGCTAAATGGTATTTGCATATGATTAGACTTATTTCGTATTTTAAATTATCCAATTTTTAATTAAATTAACTATTAAATTATTTATAAAAAAATCAAAAATTTATTTATTAAAGATGAGAAGATTTCTATACATTTTTACGCTATTATTTGTGTTTCAACAGACATACGCTGTTTACACCACGCCCGGAACGGGCAAAAACTGGAATTTAGACAGTCTTGTGGCGAATTCCGCTGGCCACATCACTTTTTCGGGAGGAAATTATTTTATTTACGATACATTAATAGTTTCTCAATCCGACACGGTTAAGATATTCAGCAACACCACAATAAAATTGGGAAATTTAAGTTTAATATACATATACGGAACACTTTTAATTAACCCGCCTGATTCAGTAAAAATTACGGCCGCAGATACATCGTTAAAGCATATCGGCATAAAACTCGACTCGCTTGCAGACGCATCTGTTTTTAAGAGACTCATATTCGAATACGGTAACAGCATTAACCTGATGTACTGCAATATGCTGATAGACAGCTGCACCATAAGGTTTAATAATAATTATTCAACAGGGATGCAGAGCGGCGCAATTTCACTATTCAGGTCAAATGCGATTATTACACACAATAAAATATACAGAAACAGGAGGGCAGCAGTAGTTTCAGCCTCAAATATTCCGTCGTCTCCGGTTATTACTGATAATATAATATTTGAGAACGATACAGAGAATGGATTATATCCTCAATTAAATCTTGGAGCGGGAGATACTTCGAGAGTTATTATAAGGAACAATATAATAAGAGGTTCCTTTACAAATGCAGGCGGAATAGCATTCTTCCCAAGTAGTCCTACGACTACAAAATTAGTAATCGAAAATAATAGTATTAAAAACAACAGCTATGGAATAGTATTATATAATGTAAATATTAACGCTTATATAAATAATAACATTATTGACAGCAATAATATAAACAGTAATCCAATGGCATCAGGCAGCGGAATTAATATTTACGGTGATTCAACAATAAAAGTAATTTGCACGCGTAACTCAATACGGTGGAATCTCTGGGGTGTTACAGTTCAGGGTTCTTCAAACAAGCCGCCTCATCCGGATTTCGGTAACATATCGAATTCAGATACTGCAGACAACGGCTTCAATAAAATATATTATAATTCTCACAACGATACTACCTTTGATTTTTATTACAATGTTACTACAACAGATACTTTGAAAGCGGAAAATAATTACTGGGGCACTACCAATGCGGACAGCATAGAAGCTCATATCTGGCACAGGATAGATTTTCCGACTCTTGGTGTGGTCGATTACTTTCCCTTCAGATTATTTACAATCGAAGAAAATAATTCCTCCGTAATTCCGTCGGAATACAGGTTATTTGATGCATATCCGAACCCGTTTAATCCGGAAACTAAAATAAGTTTTCAGTTACCTAAAATAGAATTTGTTAAATTAGAAATTTTTGATATTACAGGAAAGTTAATCAAGACTCTATTAAAAAAATCATTGAATTCGGGTAAATACTCCATTAGCTGGAATGCCGCGAATAAAAGCAGCGGAGTGTATTTTTACAGGTTAACAGCCGGCGGATTCACCGGTACAAAAAAACTGATATTGCTGAAATAGAAAGTCAGAGAAATTTTTATGGGACCTTTGCAGTTAAATAACTCAAAGGTCTTTTTTTTTATCATTTTCAGGTTATGGACTCGCAAAACAAAAGCAGAAACGTTTTAATGATAATAATTATATCCGCACTGGGGTATTTTGTGGATATTTATGATTTAATACTCTTCAGTATTGTAAGAGTTGTATCTCTGAAATCTTTGGGAGTTTCGGGAGACGAGCTGATGTCAAACGGTGTTTTACTGTTAAATATGCAGATGGGCGGAATGCTTATTGGCGGAATTTTATGGGGAATAGTCGGGGATAAAAAAGGCAGGATTTCAGTTTTATTTGGTTCAATTCTTTTATATTCACTTGCAAATCTTGCTAACGGTTTTGTGCAGACGATACCTCAGTATGCACTGCTCAGGTTCATAGCAGGGATTGGGCTTGCGGGTGAGCTTGGTGCAGGTATTACGCTGGTTTCTGAAGTTATGACAAAAGAAACCAGAGGATACGGGACTATGATTGTTGCAACAATCGNNTGCGGCACTTGTAGGTGATTATTTCGACTGGCGTGTTGCATATTTTGCAGGTGCAGGGCTCGGATTTGTACTGCTGATTTTAAGAGTCGGGGTATACGAATCGGGAATGTATGATTCAGTGAAGACAAAAAACATAAGCAGAGGAAATTTCCTGATACTGTTTAAGGACAGAAAGAATTTTTTAAAATATCTTTACTGTATTGCAGTCGGCATTCCGATATGGTTTATAGTAGGAGTTCTGATTACATTTTCCCCCGAATTTGCAAGAGATTTTAATATAACGGAGCCGATTGCTGCGGGAAAAGCAGTGATGTTCTGTTATATCGGACTTGCCTTCGGTGATTTTTTAAGCGGGGCCCTGAGCCAGGTATTCAAGTCGAGAAGAAAGATTATAGAGGGATTTATTATATTCGAGGCTGTTATGATACTGGTTTATTTATTTCTAAACAGGTACGATGCATTTTTCTTTTATGTTGTTTGCATATCTCTCGGAGTATCGGGCGGGTACTGGGCTGTATTCGTGACGAATGCATCTGAGCAGTTCGGAATAAATATTCGGGCGACTGTAACTACTACAGTGCCTAATTTCGTCCGCGGAGCAGTGGTTCCGGTTACATTATTATTCGAATTCCTGAGAAATTATACCGGTATAGTATATTCGGCATTATTAGTTGCAATGCTGGCAATTGTGACAGCATTTTTCGCAGTAAGGCGTCTTGAAGAAACATACGGAAAAGATCTGAATTATATAGAGTTGAGTTAAATTCCCTTTCCCTTGCTTTTTTATAAAATATACCATATATTTATATGGGTTTTATAAAAAGGGTTATGAACAATTTAATTTCCGAAAGAATAGAGGTAATTGCCTATTTTCACAATCTGAATCTGGAGATACTCAGGTTCAAGTGGAAGGACGATATCTTCAACGTGTCGAAAATAAATTCGCACTGGAGAATACCATCGGGCAACGGTTACGAATACCACTACACCGTAACCTGTTTCAGGCAGTGCGTGGTATGCGAGATTTCATTTAACCTGAATGATTTTCAATGGGAGCTTGTGCAATTGCACAATATTCGGTAGAAAAGAAATAAACTGCATAAGTCTCAGAGACTTTTGCAGTTTATTATAAAATTCGGGATAATTACGGAAGCATAACAGCGCAGGCAATTGCCGTAGTCCACAGGCCGTTTTTATCGCCTTCAGCTGATTGTGTTAAATTAAATGTTTTAAATATTTTTCCGCTTTGTTTATAAACCTGTTCCCTTTCGTTCCAGGCAGTTTCCGTTTCAAACTCGACGCCAAGAGTAGTAGCAAGCATTGTAGCCGCAAGGTCTTCCGCATAATCACCTGCTATCTTTTCCGTTTCACCAAAAGGATGATGTTCAGAAATATAACCGTAATGACTGTCGTCGGAAGGAAGAGCAACACCAATTGAAGAAGCAATTAACCTGTTAGGTTCGTTGGTAAAATTCCTTGCCATAACACAGAAAGTAATCTGTCCCGGTTCAATCATGGCTATACCCTGTTCCTTTGTTACCCTTTTGCATCCAGGCGGATATATACTCGACACCATAACAAGGTTAAGTTTTTCGATACCGGCATTTCTCAACGCCATCTCGAAGGATTGTAAATAGTCTTTATGTCTTCCGACACCTTTAGTAAAAAATATTTTTGAAGGTTTGAACATTTATATTCTCCTTTCTGGAATAATATATCATTAGAGCATTTTGTTATTTAATAATCTTAAGAAATTTTCTCTTGCCTACTTTAAGAATAATTTCGCTTTTGAAGTCTACAATATAATTTATATCTTCGACCTTTTCACCATCAATACTTACCCCACCCTGTTCTATTAATCTTCTTGCAATTCCTTTCGAGTCAGCCAGTTTAGTTAATGCCAAAAGGTCTATAATTTTTATGCTGTCATCTTTTAATTTAAACTCTTCAATTTCATCCGGAATTTCTTTTTTAATAAATATCCTGTCGAATTCCTCTATGGCAGATTTTGCAGTATCCTCATCATAATATAATTTCACGAGTTCATAACCGAGTTTACGTTTTGCATTCCGCGGATTATTTGATGGCTCTTCGAGTTCATTTTTTACATTCAGTAATTCCTTCGGAGTCAGTCTTGTAGCAAGTTCGAAATATTTATAAATCAATACATCGGGAATGCTCATAGTTTTTCCGAAAATATCTTTAGGAGCATCGGTGATGCCTATATAGTTGTTCAGTGACTTGCTCATCTTTTCGCTTCCGTCTGTTCCTTCCAGCAGAGGCATTAACAGCACAACCTGAGGCTCCTGCCCGAATCTCTTCTGCATATCCCTGCCCATCAGGTTATTGAATCTCTGGTCTGTACCTCCGAGTTCAACATCCGCTTTGATTGCATATGAATCGTATCCCTGCATTATGGGATAAAGAATTTCGTGGGAAGCAATTTCCTGCTGGTCGCGGAGTCTGTTGGTAAAATCATCCCGCTCGAGAATTCTCTGAATCGTGAACTTGCTTAATATCTCGATGATATTATGCATATCGAGTTTAGCGAGCCATTCAGAATTATAAACAATTTTAGTTTTACCTTTATCGAGAATTCTTGTTGCCTGTTCGAAATAAGATTTACCGTTTTCGCGTGTTTCCTCGAAAGTAAGCTGAGGTCTTGCTTTTTTCTTGCCTGTCGGGTCGCCGACCATGCCTGTAAAATCACCTATTATTAAAATCGCCTGATGTCCGAAATCCTGGAATTCGCGGAGCTTGTTCAGCACAACCGAATGTCCTATATGCAAATCTGGTCTCGAGGGGTCGCAGCCGAGTTTAATATTCAAAGGGATTTTTGTCTTAATAGATTTTTCAAGTTTGCGGATGAGTTCTTCTTCAGGAATAATTTCCACAGTTCCTTTTCTTATAACGTCCATTTGTTCATTCAGTGTTGCAGTCATATTATATTCTCTTTAGTTTCCTTTCTGTTTCTCTTTGTTTAATTGATTGTCTTTTATCATACATTTTTTTACCGCGCGCGATTGCAAGTTCTATCTTAACTATCGAGCCTTTAAAATAAATTTTAGTCGGAACCATAGTTAAGCCTTTTTCTTCAAGCTGGGCGCGGATTTTCTTAAGTTCCCTTTTATTAAACAGCAGTTTTCGTTTTCGAAGCGGGTCGTGGTTATTTATATTACCGTACGTGAATTCGCTGATGTGGCAATTCATAAGCCACAGTTCCTTTCCGAAAAACCTTGCATAAGCATCCTGAAGATTGACCTTCGATTCCCTCAGAGATTTAACTTCTGTACCTAAAAGAACCAGACCTGCTTCATACCTGTTCAGAATTTCGTATAGAAAATTAGCTTTTCGATTAGTTCCGATTACCTTAATTTTATCTGTATCGCTCAATATTTTTTAAAAAGATAAAATTATCCATAATAAAAAGTAAAATCAATTTATATATCAATGAAAATAAAAATATTTACGGTTAATCCTTTTCAGATGAATTGCTACATATACTACGATGATTTGACAAGAGAAGGAATAATTATTGACCCGGGTGCTTATGACAAGCACGAAGAAGATGAAATTACCGAATACATTAAAAAGAATAATATAAAGCTGAAATACATTATAAATACACACGGACACATCGACCACGTGCTGGGAAACAGATTTGCAAAGCAGGCGTTCGGGTGTCCTTTGCTGATTCACAAGGATGATTTGTTCCTTCTTGAGAATGCCAAAGCGCACGGATTAATATTCGGGGTTGATATAGATGATGTTCCTTTACCCGATAAATTCATCACGGAGGATTTAATAATTAAATTAAACAAAACAGAAATTAAATTTATACATACTCCCGGACACTCACCCGGCGGTGTTTGCGTTGTTGACCATATAAATAAAAATATATTCTGCGGTGATACTATATTTTCCGAATCAATCGGAAGAACAGACTTGCCCGGAGGAAATATTGATATTCTGCTTGATTCGATAAAAAACAAACTATTCAGGCAATGCGGAGATGATTATACCTTATATCCCGGACATATGGAAGAGACTACAATCGGACTGGAAAAAAAGCATAATCCTTTTTTAAAATAAAAAGCCACGACTAAAAAGTCATGGCAACTGAAAAAAAATATAATATTCCTGACTATTAAAATTATTTCAATATCTTGAAATCGTCTTCTATATCTTTAAATTGCTTTTCTGCTTTCGAGGTATAATTTGTCGAAATAAACCTGAGCATATATGCATAATTTTCATTTGAATCCGCACGTTTTGTCCTGTAATAATAAATCAATTCAGTAAACTGGAGGTCTTTGTACAGTGCGACCTTACCGTCATAATCACCGTTATCAAATGAAGTATAGTCGCCGCTTTTCGGCGGAATATTAAGCGTTGCATCCTTTTCGAGTACATAAATAAAATTATCCAGGTCTTTAACAGATTCTATTTTGAAAGCAAGAATTAAAATTTGTGCCGT
>PMIW01000034.1 GCA_003158365.1 Ignavibacteriota bacterium
GTCGGTTTTCTCGGACCAAACGGTGCAGGTAAAACAACGACAATGAAGCTGATTACTACTTACATATCGCAGAATATCGGCAAAATTTTTGTTGACGGAATCGATACGACGGAAGATTCTCTTGCTGTCAGAAAAAAAATCGGTTACCTGCCAGAACAAAACCCGCTTTATTCCGATATGAATGTGATTGATTACCTGAAGTATGCTGCAGAACTTCAGTCCATTGAAAAAACAAAAATTAACGATTCTGTAAAAAGAATGGTTAAGGTTTGCGGACTTGAAGAAGTGAAGCATAAGGATATAGGCGAATTATCAAAAGGATACAGGCAGAGAGTCGGTCTGGCACAGGCTATGATTCACAATCCTGAAGTTCTTTTGCTTGACGAACCTACATCCGGTCTGGATCCCAACCAGATTATCGAAATCAGAAAGCTTATCAAGGATTTGGGAAAGCAAAAAACAGTCGTGCTTTCCACGCACATACTGCAGGAAGTTCAGGCGACCTGCGACAGGGTAGTTATTATCAATAACGGAGAAATTGTCGCCGACGGAACTACAGATTCACTTCAGAAGAAATTCCAGGGACAGTTAATAATCAGTTTAACTCTTAAAAAAGACCCCAGGGCAGGAAGAGAAAAAATTATCAGCATGCTTGAATCTGTTAAGGGTGTCGAAAAGGTCAAAGTAACTTCGGATGATTCTGAAGTCTGGAATATAGATATTTCAGCTCCCAAAGGCACAGATGTAAGGGATGAAATATTTAAAAAAGTAGTTTCGAGCGAAATGATACTTGTAAACCTTCATCAGGAAGAAACTACGTTGGAAGATATTTTCAGAAAGTTAACAACTCAATAATTTTTAAAAATATGGATAAAATATTAACGATATACAAAAAAGAATTAAAATCGTATTTCTATTCACCTGTTGCCTACATAGTTATAGTGGTATTTCTGATTATAACCGGCTGGTTCTTTACGAGCAGCCTATTCGTGGCAGGTGTAGTATCGATGAGGAATGTATTTGATATCATTCCGTTTATTCTGCTGTTTTTCATACCTGCAATATCAATGAGAACTTTTTCCGAAGAGAAAAAAGCGGGTACGATTGAATTACTGTTGACAAAGCCCGTTACGGATTTTGATATTGTCCTCGGTAAGTTTTTTTCGACTTTGACTCTTGCCGCTTTGTCATTTGTTCCTACAATAATTTATGCAATCAGCCTTAAATTTCTCGGACCGCTTGATATAGGTACTATAATAGGTGCGTATCTCGGATTATTGCTGATGAGCGGAATATATATAAGCATTGGCTTGTTTTCATCGTCCTTAACCGAAAATCAGGTAGTTGCTTTTATAATAAGTTTCCTCATAATATTTGCGTTATTTATGATGAATAAAATATTGATGTTCATTCCACCATTTATGGTTCCGGTTGTAGAATATATCAGTACCGATTTTCATTTCTCGAGCATAACAAGAGGAGTAATCGATACAAAAGATCTGATTTATTATTTCAGCGGTATTTATGTAATGTTATTACTTACAAAAACATCTCTTGAAAGCAGGAAGTGGTAACTCCAAGTTTATTCTTTTTAAAAAGAGCAAATAAAAAATTTTATGAATAAAAAAGATATTAAAAAAGACATTCTTATAAAAGTTGCAATAATAATCGGTATTATTATTGTAATAAATGTTATTTCCAAACGGATTTTTACCCGCGTGGATTTGACTAAAAACAATACTTACACATTATCTCAGGTCAGCAAAGATATTGTAAAAAATTTAGGTGACAAGCTTGTTGTCAAAGCCTATTTTAGTGATAATCTGCCTTCTCCGTATAATAATATAAGGAGAAATGTACAGGATATGCTAAATGACTACAGGTCATATTCTGGTGGGAATCTGAATTACGAATTCCAGAATCCGACAGGTGAGGGTGATCAGGGCGATATTGAAAAAGAAGCAACAAAATACGGGATACAACCCGTACAGATTCAGGTTGTTGATAATGACAAATTAGAGGTGAAAAAAGCATTTCTTGGTCTGGTATTTCTTTATCAGGGTAAACAGGAAGTTATTCCGGTTGTACAATCTGTCGGTAATATGGAATATGAAATTACCAGCATGATTAAAAAACTTACTACCGAGAAAAAAAAGAAAATCGGATTTTTACAGGGACACGGAGAATATGATTACACAAAATTCCAGCAGATTAATTCTGTATTAAATTCCCAATATGAAGTTGTAAAAGTAGAAGTCAGCAAATTCACATCTGTACCTGCCGACGTTAACGTTCTGATTGTAATGGGACCAAAATCGGAAATCCCTGAAACAGATAAATTTATTCTTGACCAGTATATTATGAGAGGCGGAAACATTGCTTGGTTGATTAATAAAGTTGTACCGAACTTCCAGCAGCAGATGGTACTTGGTGATATGGTCAAAACCAATCTCGACGATATGCTGGCAAACTATGGAATTGTAATATCTAATGACCTGATAAGGGATTTACAATGTTCAGCAGTTCAGGTTCAGTCGCAAATCGGAATTCCTATTTCAATTAACTATCCGTATTTCCCAAGCGTTACCAATATAGATAAAGACAACGCTGCGTTTAAAAATATACAGTCGGTTGTTTTATCGTTCGTAAGCTCCGTAGATATTACACAGGCAGCTGCAAAAAATATAATTGCAAAACCTTTGTTGACCACATCCAATAAATCCGGCAGAGCAGAAGGATTTTTTATATTAAATCTTGAACAGTATCAGAATTTAACAAAAAAGGCTGCCGATACATTGTTCGGACAAAAAGGATTTGTGGTAGGTGCTACATATGACGGGAAATTCAGCAGTTTTTATGCAGGAAAGGAAATTCCAAAGGATACTTCATCAGCTCCATCAGCTTTCACCGGTCAGAGACTTGACTTTTCGACCAAAGAATCAAAACAGATTGCTATAGGCGACGGAGATTTTGGAAATGAAGAAGCGAGACCGCCAAAAGACAATTTGGTGTTCTTTGTTAACATGATAGATTATCTGGCCGATGATGTCGGATTATCCGAAATAAGAAGTAAAGATTCCTCCGAAGCTCCTCTTGAAGAAACTTCGGACGCAACTAAGAAATTCGTAAAGTATTTTAATTTAATCGTGCCACCCGGATTGGTCCTGTTAATAGGGTTTTATATCTGGAATAGAAGAAAATTAAAAAAGAAAAATTTGCAATCAAATTAATTATGAAATCCAACAAAACTTATTTATTAGCCGTAATACTGGTAATATTAGCTGTAATTGCTTATTTTATTACCAGCGACAGAGGTGAAAAAACCTCTACATATAAGCTCGATAAACAATTATTTGCTACGGATTCTGCAACTGTGGATAAATTAGAACTTGAACAAAACGGCAAAAAGGTAACTCTTGCAAAAGTGGGTATAGAGTGGAGAGTCACTCAGCCGACAGAATATTCAGCTTATCAGCAGTTTATTGGTACAGCTTTAAAGGATTTAAAGAATTATAAACTTGAAAGTAAAGTTTCCGATAATCCGAGCAATAAAGACAAATTTGGTTTCAATGATACCAATTTTGTAAAGGTGACTGTTTACCAGGGTGGAAATCCTGTCGGCAGTTTACTTGTCGGAAATGCATCCAGCGGACCCGCACAGACATTTATTAAAAAGCCTGAATCGAATGAAATATTTCTGGCAAATGATTTCTTAAGGTCGAATTTTGCCAAAGAAAATATGAATGACTGGAGGGATAAATTAATTTGCATTATTCCCAAAGCCAGTGTTAAATCCATTGAATTTATTTCATCTGCGGATAATTATAAAATTGATAAAGACAGTTTGGGAGTCTTCCATTCCGGTAAGGATTCAGTTAACAGCCAGCAGTCAGACGGCCTGGGTAATTTATTTCAAAATTACAATACTCAGAATTTCAGAGACACTACTATCGGAGATAATACAAAATTCGATTATGTTATAAAAGTTAATGCCGATAAATTATATACTTTCAGTTTTCTGAAAATCGGTGAAGGAACAAATCCGAAGTATTTATTAAAAACATCGGAGAAAAAACAGATATTTGAAGTAGATGAAAATTTTCTGAAGATGGCGTTCAAAACTAAAAAAGAAATGATTGTCTCAAAATAAGAGATAAAGCAATTGACTTGTAATTTTTGCTTAAATTTAGTTGATTATAGAATTCAATTTAGCAGATGCTGTATTTATTAACATTAATATTGGTTAGTTATCTTGTTGGATCAATCCCATTCGCATATTTGGTCGGCAAGGTATTTAAAAATGTCGATTTACGAAAACACGGAAGCGGGAATCTCGGCTCAACAAATGCATTCAGAGTATTAGGGACACCGCTTGGAATTTTCGTTCAAATACTTGATATTGGAAAAGGGTTGATTGTAGTCTTACTATTGTCAACCTTTTTCTATCACAATTTACCATTTAGAAATTTGACACCTTTCGATGACATTACTGTACTGAAAATTATTGCAGGAATTTCAGCAGTGATTGGTCATTCTTTTTCTGTTTTTATGGGCTTCAGAGGCGGTAAAGGTATAAATACTGCACTTGGAATGTTGATTTCTTTATCTCCCGTTGATGTTTCAATTAGCCTTGGATTCTTTCTGCTGGTATTAATATCTTCCGGTTATGTTTCATTAGGGTCTGTAGTGGCTTCTTTTATGTTCCCCATGACTATGTTTATCAGAGAAAATATTTTTGAAGTTGAGATTTATGGATATAATACATTGATATTTTTCAGTATTGCCGTTTCTGGTTTACTTATATACAATCACAGAGCAAATATAAAAAGACTATTAGTCGGAACAGAAAACAGATTTGAAAATCTTTGGTTAATAAGAATTTTCAAGATAAAAGCTCCTTTCGCAAAAAAATCATAAAACTATATGAAAATAGCTGTTTTAGGCGCCGGTGGTTGGGGCACGACTCTCGCTATTTTATTGCATCGGAATGGCCATAATGTCACTTTGTGGGAGTACAACCTTGAATACGCAAATACATTAGAAGAATACCGTGAAAATTTTTATTATTTGCCTAAAATTCACATTCCAAAAGACATTAAAATCACAAATGATTTGGAATATGCCGCTCACAATAAAAACTTACTTTTAATCACGACTCCGACACAGTTTATCAGAAACAATTTAAAGCCCTTAAATAATCATAAATTTAAAGACGAAATAATCGTAAGCGCCGCTAAAGGAATTGAAAACGAAACATTATTTACGGTTTCGGATATTATTCTTGATATTTTCAATCATTCCAAAAAAGATAAGATTGTCTGTTTATCGGGACCTTCGCATGCGGAAGAAGTTTCACGAAAGGTTCCGACCGCAGTTGTCAGTGCATCTATAAACCATAAAACAGCCCAGCTCGTACAAAAAGTTTTTTCAAATAGTTACTTCAGGGTATATTCAAGTTCTGATTTAATAGGCACAGAAATCGGAGGAGCATTAAAAAACGTAATTGCAATTGCAGCCGGTATTTCCGACGGAGCAGAATTTGGTGATAATACAAAGTCCGCTTTAATGACACGGGGCATAAATGAAATCATGAAATTAGGCCTGTTATTGAAAGCCAAAAAAGAAACTTTTTTCGGTTTATCGGGAATCGGTGACTTAATTGTTACATGCGCATCAAAACATTCCAGGAACAGATTCGTCGGAGAGCAGATTGGCAGCGGAAAGAAGCTGAGTGTGATACTTAAGGAATTGAAGATGGTGGCAGAGGGAGTGGCAACAACAAAGTCCGCATATGAACTTTCAAAAAAGTATAAAATAGAAATGCCAATAGTTGAAGAAGTATATGCAATTCTTTTCGAAGACAGAAGTCCGCATCTTGCAACAAGAAATCTGATGCAGCGAAACCTTAAAACTGAGACTGATTAAAACCCTGTAATTTAAAAACCCCTTGACAATTATAAATTTAATATAAAGTTAAGGTTATCAAACAATAAAAAAAGTTGTCACATTCCTCTTATTCTTCATTGACATTTTAAAAGAAAACCTATATATTTGTAATTCCTAACGAAAAACGTTCTTTAAAATAAGCCAGAGTTTAAAAAAACTTAAATTATAATTTTTCGTGTCAATGTGAATTGAGTTAAAGCAATCAGGTTAAACTCCCAAGTTTTAAAATACTATGGAGAGTTTGATCCTGGCTCA
>PMIW01000227.1 GCA_003158365.1 Ignavibacteriota bacterium
ATAAAATAAGAGTCGTTGTTACAAATCTTGATACTTCTTCTCCGGATGATGCCAGATTCTTAGGAACTAATCCATTTGTGCTCCCGGTAATGACAAGCGGCGCACATAAGATGTATTTAAGCAGCAACAGTTACATCAATCTGCCGGTTAAAACTGTTTCAGCAATAAGAAATCAGATTTTTGCCGAAAGTGAAAACAGCGAAATAAATTCCGATAAAGAGTTTCAGTTGCATCAGAATTATCCGAACCCCTTTAACCCTGTTACTAAAATTAGTTTCAGTATCCCGCAGACTTACAGCGGTATTGTTTCTTTAAAGGTATATGATGTTGCAGGTAAAGAAATTTCATCGTTTGTTTATAATGTTTCGGAAGCAAACAATGGTCAGTTTGATATCAGCTGGAATGGTGCTAACTATTCAAGCGGCATATATTTCTATAAGCTTGTTGCAGGAAATTACAATGACATAAGAAAAATGATTCTTATAAAATAAGATATACATAGTTTTAAATTCCCGATATGAACGTTCCCGTCTGAGTAAAAATCAGTTCGGGAACGTTTTTTTTTATTTGGAATTTTAAAATATTTCAAAAAACAGTATCTTATGAAAATAAAAAATTAATATGGGACTAATTAAAGAATTTAAAGAATTTTCCGTAAAAGGGAATGCTGTTGACTTGGCGGTAGGTGTAATCATCGGTGCCGCTTTTGGTAAAATTGTATCATCGATTGTAAATGATATTATTATGCCGCCTTTAGGTTTACTTATCGGCGGTGTGGATTTTAAGGGTTTAAAATTTGTAATGAAGTATCCTGTTTTTGATTCAACAGGTAAAGTAATTTCCGAAGCGGTCACACTAAACTATGGAAATTTCATTCAAACGACTTTTGATTTTATGATTATTGCATTTTGCATTTTTATGCTTGTGAAGGCAATAAATACATTCAAGAAAAAAGAAGAAAAACCGCCTGAGGTAAAAGAGGAAGTTATTATTTTAAAAGAAATAAGGGATGCACTAAATAAAAAATAGTTACTCTTTTAAAGGCAGTTCGATATAACTGCCTTCTTTACCGCCTGTATAAATAATGTTTACGGACGATTCAAGGACCGGGAGCACGTATGGGTTTGAGCGGAGAAAATTATCGTATTCCCTTGTATCTAAATTCGTAAGCACAATTCTTATTTTATTATGAGCGGTAAAAATATGTCCAAGAGCATCTCCGCTAATATCTGTTTTCTTTAATTTTCCCTTCACATAATTCCTGTCAGTATAATTTATACTGCTGACAAATTTACTCGTACCGTCGCTGAATACTTCGTAAATCTGAAAATTAAACTGGCACACGGGCTTACCGGATTTATATACAAGATGCAATTTCGGAATTCCGAGTACATTATAATTCCACACCAGTGGTTCGGAATCGAAAACAAGTCTTTGTTTTATAAATTTCAAATCAAAATAATCGCCCCTGAATTCGAAATTCACGGCCTCATTCATCGTAAACGTAGAATCGGTTATAATGTTTTTAAATGTAAATGAAGTCGTGTCTCCAATATAAGGAAGTTCTGTAATAATATTTGACGGGTGCAGGTAAAATTTTATTCTGCTTGCATTTTCAAACAAAGATGTATTTGAATATAATCTCTGGAAAGACCAGATGTTATTTTCAATAGGCAATGAGCTTAGACTTGCAGCAAAATTGATTTTCTCATCCGGATCGATATTATTCAAATGCTTGTCAAGCCACTCCTTCATGCTTTTATCGTGATATGCATCTTCGTCTTCTGTCGTGATGCTCCCGTGTCCTTCTATTGCACCGAAATAGAATTTTGTGTTTTCAGAAAAATTTGAAAGATTTTCAATAATGCTGTTGGAACTGAAATATTTATCTTCAAATGAATTCGAAATAAAAACAGGAATCTTATTTTCGTTAATGGAAGAAGAAAAATCTCTTTGCCGGGGAATACAATATAAAAGGCTGTCCCATTTATCTCTTTTCCCGGATAAAATCCAGTTCCTGAAGCTTTTAACTTCATTGTTATATCTTACTATATCGGGTGAGTAACTGAGAGACCAAAGCAATGACATTTTTATACAGCCGTTACCAATCCAGTTGGACGCAAAATCAGGGGATATTAAATCGGATATCAGGCAATTTACATCCAGTCCGTCGCAGGCAGCCATTAATGGTACAATTCCGCCCTGGGATGAACCTATTACTGCAATTCTCTTTTTATCGACTAATATATCTTTTTTTATGTAATCGATTACATCTTTTAAATCATCTGCTTCAATTTCACTTATTAAATTGGATTCGCCTTCGGAATTACCCTGTCCGCGCATCGAAAAAGTAAATGTAATAAATCCAAATCTTGCGTATGCAGCAGCATTTGCAAGATTATCTTCTTTTGTCTTTCCGAAACCGTGGCAATATACTATGCACGGAAATCCTGTCAGGGGTTTCGCAATATTTGGAGTGAACGATGTGCAATCCAGGCTGACATCATCCCTTAGTTTTAGCTTGAAATTTTTCCTTGAAATATCGAAGTCGTTTTCTTTGTAACTCTGACTTTGAACATTAAAAGCGAAAAGAAGTATTAATATTACTATTCGTTTTATATTAATCATTAAGTGTATATTAATAAACTTATGCATTAAAAATTCAAAACACAATATTAATCAGTGCTTTTATTTTGAAAATGCGGAATATTATTGAATTTATCTTTTGATTTATGAATGGTAATTTATGAGAATTATAAAATATTTATTATTTGATTTCACTAAGCAACATAAGTCTGTCTTTCGGTTCAAGGACGTTATTCGAAGATGTAAGTTTCAGGGTAGCAGGAAAGGACAGGATCGCATTTGTAGGCTCGAACGGAGCAGGAAAATCTACACTTTTGAAAATCATCGCAGGTTTGCAGCAGCAGGACAGCGGTGTTGTTGCGGTATCAAAACATACAACAGTAGGTTATCTGCCGCAGGAAGCAGCTTTATTCGAAGGCAAGACTCTCTATGATGAAGTTTATTCTGCCGCTGATGATTTGAACAGGATACAGGATGAATTGAGGGATACCGAAACAGAACTTAAAACTATTACGGATACGACATCTGATGCGTATCTGGATTTGCTGAATGAATATTCGGAATTGCAGGAGAGATTCCTTCTGCTCGATGGATTCCGGCTGAAATCCAAAATAGAAAAAATATTAATAGGACTTGGATTTGTTTCTGAAGATTTCGAAAGACTGACAGATGAATTCAGCGGCGGCTGGCAGATGAGAATTACGCTTGCAAAATTACTGCTGAAAAATCCTTCTATACTATTACTCGATGAACCTACAAACCATCTGGACTTTGAATCTTTGCTGTGGGTTGAAAATTATCTGCAGTATTATAATGGTGCCGTAATACTCGTATCTCACGATAAAAATTTTCTCGATAATATTACGAAGAAAACTTACGAAATTTCTCTCGGCAATGTAACCGAATACAACGGTAATTTTTCTTTTTATATAATTGAAAAAGAAAAAAGGAAGGAAATGCTCGAGAGCCGATTTGAAAATCAACAGAAATATTTAAAGCAGCAGGAAAAATTCATTGAGCGCTTCAGGTATAAAGCTACCAAAGCCCGGGCAGTGCAAAGCAGGATAAAGCTTATCGAAAAACTTGATTTAATTGAAATGGAAGATGAAGAAACAACACTGCATTTCCATTTCCCGCCTGCAACTCATTCGGGTAAAATAACCGTTGAACTCGATGGAATAAGGAAAAGCTATGACAGGATACACAATGTACTAGAAAACCTGGACTTGATTATCACGCGGGGGGAGAAGATTGCGCTCGTCGGGAACAACGGGGCAGGTAAATCCACATTAACCAGAATCATTGCAGGAATAGAACCAATAAACAGCGGAAATATAAAATACGGCCATCTTGTTGACTTTAAGTTCTTTGCACAGAACCAGGCAGAAGAATTAAACACTGATAAAACTGTTCTGGAAGTAATGGAAGAAACATCAAGCGCCGTTACTGCAAAAGATTTAAGAACCATACTAGGCAGTTTTCTTTTCAGGGGTGATGATGTATTCAAGAAAGTGAAAGTGCTTTCAGGAGGGGAGAAATCAAGGCTCGCGCTTGCCAAGATGCTTATTGAACCCTCGAATTTCCTGATACTCGATGAGCCTACAAACCACCTCGATATGAAATCCAAAGAAGTATTGAAGAATGCACTGAAGCAGTATAAAGGATCTGTGATAGTCGTATCGCACGACAGGGAATTCATTGACGGTTTTGTCTCTAAAATTATTGAGGTAAAAGATAAAAATATTAAGACATTCTTCGGAAATTCTTATGATTATATAAAGATTAAGGAAATGGAATTAAATCAAAGAAATATTTTCGCAAGAGAGAATAATCAGGATAAAAATGAAAATACGGATGAAAAGAAATCTATGTATATGATTAACCTGGAGCAGAAAAAGAAACGCCAGAAGTTTTTAAAGATACTCAGCCCCGTAAAGAAAAAAATTGCGGAAATAGAATCCGAAATAGAAAAGAAAGAGAAAAGAAAATCAGAACTTGAACTAATTATGTCAGGGGAAGATTTTTTCAAGGATGCGGATTATGTAATTGAAATTAATGCGGAATATAAAGAAATTCAGAAAAAAGTTAATCAGCTGAATTCACTATGGGAGGAAAAAGTCAGCGAACTGCACCAACTTGAAAAAGCTAATGAAATTTAAATAATAATATATAAAAAGGGAGATAAAATGAAAAAAGTTATTACACTGTTTTTAATGCTGGGTTTCATTTTTAGTTTACAGATTGCAAAAGCAGACGGTGACCCGGACAAACGAGTTGTAAATAAATACAGCAAAACCGATTTATTATCAAAAAAAGATTTGGATTATAAAAAAGCAAAAAGGGAATTTGATTTTCTTTCGGGAAATAAAATTGTCGATTTTTATGTTGATTTTCAGCTGGGAGTCAGCGGTACAAGCCCGAACGTAACTTCTGCATCGGGAGTTGCTGATTATAAAACAAAATCGAAACTTGGATACAAAACAGGAGCATTGTTTTTCATAAGTTTATTCGATATGATAAGTTTTTCATCAGGTATAACTTTCAACGGTAAGAGTTTTGAAATTACAAATCCAAACATTCTTCCTCCAACTATTGATACAAGCAAGTTTAAACCTAATTCCACTATGTATGTTACAGCTAATTATATGCAATTTCCGTTGAATATTCATTTTGGTGGCATGGTTTCAGAAAAAGTCGGAATCGATTTTAACGGTGGTCCGTATCTGGGAATAAGAATGTCTGTTCCGGATAACGTTTCAAACGGTTCGGGATTTAAAAATTTTGATTTGGGATTGAATGGCACCATAACAGGCAGTTATGTTATTGTATATCCGTTAAGAGCTTTATTGGGTGTTGATTTACAGTATGGAGGTATAAATAATTTAGGCAGCACATCGACAGTGGAAAGAATATCCACTCTCAATTATTCGTTTTTTACAGGATTAAGACTTGGATTTTAATATAGTTTAAATTTGTTAATATAATTAAGCACACGGTTTTTAAAAAAGAATCGTGTGTTTTTTTCAATAAAATAAATTTATTTCTAATACTCTGCAGGAAAAAAGAAAAATAAGAATTTTACTGGTCGCTAATCCCGATACATATTTTGGCGTTGATATGATGTTCAGGATACCGAATCTCGGACTGTGCTCACTGGCTGCGAATGTGGACAGGAATATCTGTGTTGTAAAAGTAATTGATTTAATTGCAGTCAAAAATAAATATAAAAAATACTTTGTAAATCTGCTTACGCAATTCAAACCTGATATTGTGGGATTTTCCTGCATGGCATTTCAGTACGCCAGCACTCTTCGCCTTGCCGGGTTAACTAAAGAGTATGACGAAAATATTACAGTGCTTTTAGGGGGTTACTATCCGACTGTGGATAGCCGGAGCATTCTTGAGAGCGATGATATGAGATTTATAGATTATATTTTCAGAGGAGAGGGTGAAATTTCTTTCAGTGAATTTGTAAAAGCATATTCAAAAGGAGAAGGTTTCGAAAGCGTTCCGGGAATTTCTTATATCTCAAATAAGACCGTAATAAATATTCCGTTTGGATGCCTTGCAAATCTTGATGATTTAAAAATTCCTGACAGAAGTGTCCGTTTGTCTGATAAAGGTTTTAACTGCATGGGATTTAAATCCGACGCAATTGAAACTTCCCGCGGATGTGTTTATGAATGCAATTTCTGCTCTATCCAGAATATGTACGGAAAAAGTTACAGGAAATATAAAATAGAAAGAGTTCTCGAAGATATCCGCGATGCAAAAAAATACGGGGCGGAATCATTAATGATGACCGATGATAATATTTCTTTGGACGGTAAGAGATTTAAAGAATTATGCGAATCTATTACGGATGCAAAATTAAATGATGTAAAATATCTTACACAGGCAAGTGTCAACGGAATTAAAAGAACACCCGGTCTTGCAAAAGCAATGGCTGATTCGGGAATGAACTGGGTTTTTCTTGGAATTGAAAGTTCAAGTGATTCTGCACTTGATTATTTGAATAAGAGCACTCAATTAAAAAGTTCTGATACTGAAGAAGTTGTAAAAGAGCTTAAAGAATACGGAATAATTGTCATCGGCGGATTTGTATTCGGTTATCCAAATGATACAGAAGAAACTCTAAGAGATAATTTTGAATTTGCGAAAAGAATAGGTGTGGATATACCTACTTTTAATATTTTAACCCCTTATCCTAATACAAAAATCCGTGAAGAACTTCTTCAGCTGGATTTAATCACGAATAAATTTGATTACTCCAAATACGACTGCTGGGAAGTAAACATAAAAACTAATCACTTATCCTCCGAACAAATTTATGAAATACGCAATGAGCTTGAAGCGCGTTTTCCCGTCGAATCGGGAGCTCTGTGGCGCATGGCAAAAAAATATCCTGTCTATTTTGCAAAACTGATACCAAGGTGGACTTTTACAAAACCTCAGGATTTCTTTAAATTCCTAAAGGGATTCAATAATAAATAAATATATATATTTCCCGTATTTCTAGAACTTTATTTGCAAGTTCTTATGTTAAAACTATAAAAATTATGAAAATAGGGGATTATAAAGCTTCTTTGATTCAGACAGGTCTCTTCAGATTAGACGGTGGTGCTATGTTCGGTGTGGTACCCAAGCCATTATGGTCTATAACTAATCCTTCGGATGAGAATAACAGGATTCAGATGTGTATGAATTCCCTGTTTCTGGATAACGGGAAAAAGAAAATACTTATCGATACAGGCATCGGGCATAAGCTCTCAAACAAAGTGAATGAAATTTATGCCGTGGATTTTTCTGAATTCACACTTTTAGATTCTCTTAAAAAAATTAATGTAAAACCCGAAGATATTACAGATGTTATTCTGACTCATTTTCATTTTGACCATGCCGGTGGCTCGACTTATTATAATAAAGAAAAACAACTTGAAATAACTTTTCCGAATGCGGTGCACTATGTTCAAAAGAAACATTATGAATGGGCTATTAACCCGACGGAAAGAGATAAAGCCAGTTTTATACAAAATAATTTCCAGCTTTTGTTCGATAAAAAAGTTATAAATCAAATAGATGGTGAATTCAGATTCGATGATTTTATTTCTTTACTTCCCGTTAACGGGCACACGCGAAATATGCAGATAGTAAAAATTTCCGATAAAAAAAATACATTATTATATTCGGCAGATTTGATACCTATGTCTGCCCACGTACCCCTGCCTTATATAATGGGTTATGATTTATATCCGCTTGTGACCCTCGAAGAAAAAAGATTTTACATTGGAGAAGCTGTAAAAAATGACTGGGTAATTATTTTTGAACACGACCCCTTCCTTCAAAGTGCAAAAATAGGATTAAGCGACAAGGGATTTTTTGTCAAAGAATCTTTCGTTATTAATGATTAATTTAAGATAACAAGATTAATTATCTGATTTTTTCAGTTTTGAAGTCTTTTAATCTTGCAATCTTTTAATCTTTAAATCCGAGTTAATGAATTTCAGCACTGTTGATTATTTTATTGTAATAGTTTACCTGGTTGGAAGCGTTGTTTTTGGCGTGCTGGCAGCAGGAAAGCAGAAATCCACTAACGATTATTTTCTCGGAGGTAAAGAACTTAAATGGTGGATGGTCGGCTTTTCTATTGTGGCGAGCGAAACCAGCACACTCACATTTATCAGCATTCCGGGGCTTGCGTATAAATCCAATATGTTTTTTATGCAGCTGATAATCGGATATTTTATCGGCAGACTTCTTGTTACTATGATATTCATTCCTGCATATTATAAAGGTGAAATGGAGACGGCTTATGATTTTCTCGGGAAAAGATTCGGGCTGGGTTTAAGGAAATTTACATCTTCTGTATTTATAGTCACAAGAGTTCTTGCCTCGGGTGTAAGACTTTTCGCTACAGCTATACCGGTTCATATTATCACAGGGCTCGATTATCCAACAAGCATTGCAATCATAGGAATATTTACTCTTATTTACACATATCTCGGAGGATTGAAAGCAGTTGTAACTATGGATGTTGTCCAGATGTTTATTTATGTCGGCGGTGCAGTAGCTTCGATGGTTTTAATATTCAGCTTTCTTCCAAATGGAATGGCAGACGTTGTAAAATATGCAACCGCAGACGGAACAAATAAATTTGAAATTTTTAATTTGAATTTTTCAGGGGGATTTTCCGAGTTTTTTACTTCTCCATATACTTTGCTCGGAGCATTTATAGGCGGTACGTTCCTGACAATGGCATCCCACGGCACAGACCAGCTTCTTGTGCAGAGACTGCTTGGCTGTAAAACAAAAAAGGAAAGCCAGAAAGCCCTTATGCTCGATGCAACTTTAATTGTCATTCAGTTTGGATTTTTTATGTTTCTCGGATTGTGCCTTTATGCTTTTTATCACGGGACTCCATTCAATCAGTTAACATTAAATTCAACAGGGTTAAATCTTACATCTTCAGATGAGATTTTTCCTAAATTTATTATAGAAAACCTGCCCACCGGACTTGCAGGTCTGGTGATTGCAGGTGTGCTTGCTTCAGCTATGGGTACATTATCATCAGCAATCAGCTCTCTGGCATCCTCGACTTACCTTGACCTGTTTAAAAATAAGTCCTCAAATCCCAAAACCGAAATATTCTGGTCTAAGATATTTACTTTGCTCTGGGGTGTAGTACTTATTGGCGGTGCAATGCTTTTCAGGGACTCAAAGAACCCCGTAGTAGAAATTGGACTGTCCATTGCTTCCGTTACCTATGGAGGGCTGCTCGGTACTTTTTTACTCGGGTTATTCTTCAAAAGAATCGATCAGATGGAGGCATTTTTCGGTTTCATTTCAGGTATTTTAACTATGGCATATATCATTTATTTTACTCAAATAGCATATACCTGGTATACAATTATTGGGGTAATTATGACATTATTTATTGCAAATTTAATCTGGATAATAAGAAAGTTAACTACTAAAAAAATATAGCTGTTATGCCTAAGGACTTGTATGCAAATATAGCACTGAATATTCCGATTAACAGACTTTTTACTTACAAGGTGCCGGATTTTTATCTGAATAGTATTAAACCGGGCAAGCGTGTCCTCGTACCGTTCTCTCATAAAATCCTGACTGGTTTAGTAGTTTCTTTAAGCGAATCGACCGAATTTGAAAATACTAAAGACATAAAAACTGTTTTGGATGATAAGGAAGTCCTGACCAATGAAATGATCAAATTCGCCAAGTGGATATCCGAATATTACCTCGCACCCTTTGGTGAAGTATTATTCCTGTTCATTCCTTCTAAAACCAATATAGAGTCAGATGTTTATTATTCATTGAATGAAGATTATTTAACCGGTCTAAACAGAATAAGCGTTAAAGATGAAATATATGTGGATATTGTAAATGCTTTTAAGAATAAATTATCTCTGGTATTAACTAAAAAACAAATTGAAAAAAAGTTTGATATAAAAGATTCTTCAAAATATCTTGAATATCTGGTATCGGAAAATATTTTATATTCATCAAAGCTTTTTTCAAAATCAACCCGTGAAAAATTTGTAAAATATGTAAGCCGGAATTTTACAGGCAGCGATATTGAATCAATAGCTTCAGAAAATAAACTAAAAAGCGATAAGCAAAAAACATTTCTTTCCAAATTATTGGAAAAAGATGCTTATGAATTACCCGAACTTATTAAATTAACCGAAATTTCATTATCCTCAGTCAATACACTTTTGAAAAAGGGATTGATAAAAATAGATGAGGTAAAAGTATTCCGCGAACATCCCGAAATTTACAGCGAAGAATACAGTAAAATAGAACTGAATGAAGAACAGAAAAATGTGTATGTTGAAATTACCGGTGCACTAAATCGCAATGAATTCTCTCCGTATCTTCTTCACGGAGTCACAGGAAGCGGAAAGACGGAGGTTTATATTCGTGTAATAAAGAATGCATTAGAAAAAAATAAGACAGCAATTGTACTTGTACCTGAAATATCCCTCACTCCACAGCTTATTTACCGCTTCAAGCAGAATTTCGGTAATAAGATAGGTGTGATTCACAGCAAACTCTCTGATGGTGAACGACTCGATACATTTGAAAAGATAATTACGGGTGATTACAGGATTATTATCGGGGCTCGTTCTGCGCTTTTTGCACCCGTAAAAGACATAGGAATAATAGTTGTGGATGAAGAGCACGATTCATCCTATAAACAGGAAAACTCTCCGCGATATAATGCAAGGGACGCAGCTATAATTCGTGCAAGGCTGAATAATGCAGTCGTTGTCCTCGGCTCTGCCACACCCTCACTTGAAAGCTATTACAATTGCGAAAAAGGAAAATATAAACTTCTCGAACTGACTAAACGTGCAACGCATATCAATCCTCCAAAGATTGAAATTATTGATTTAAAAACCAAACAGGATTTGGATGATAAGCAACTGGAGTTCTTAAACAGAATTGAAAAGTCTAAAGTAAGATTTTTATCTAAAGAACTGATAGTCGAAATTGGGGAAAGGCTCGAGAAGAAAGAAAATGTAATCATTCTTCAAAACAGAAGGGGATATCACTCTTTTCTTGAATGCGTTAGCTGCGGAAGCGTGGAAATGTGTCCGCGGTGTACAATAACACTTACTTATCATAAGTTATTCGACACACTGAAATGCCATTTCTGCGGTTATCAGAAAAATGTAATTTATCATTGTTCAAATTGCGGAAGCAATAAAATAATTCCCGGCGGTGCAGGTACGGAAAAAGTTGAAGAGGAACTTGTGAAGATTTTTCCGAAAGCAAAAATCGAACGGCTTGATTCCGATACTATCACATCACGTAAAAAATACCAGCAGATATTAAAAGACTTCTATGATAATAAAATAGATATACTCGTAGGCACCCAGATGATTTCGAAAGGTCTGGATTTTCCTAACGTTACTCTTGTCGGTGTTATAAATGCAGATATAGGATTGCTGAATCCCGATTTCAGGGCGACTGAAAAGACTTTCCAGATATTAACTCAGGTATCAGGCAGAAGCGGACGCAGCGATAAAAAAGGGGAAGTACTGATTCAGACAAATCACTCCGAGTATTATGTTTTCGAAGATGTAAGAAATCACAATTACAAAGATTTTTACTCGAAGGAATTAAGAACAAGAAAAGATATGAGTTATCCGCCATTCGGCAGGGTAGCTATTGTTGAAACCAAATCCACAGACCAAAAATTATCCGAATCTAAAATAAAAGAAATTTATAATCTCGTAATTAAATTAGACAGCAAAAAATATTTATATTTATTCCCCCCGACTCCGCCGCTTTTTTCTAAACTCAAAAATCAATATAGATATCACTTGTTAATAAAAGCACCGAAAGATAAAGACCCGTCGGGAAATTATCTTGTAAAAATATTAAAAGCAGTAGAAGAATATTCAGATGCAAAACTTACATCGAAAGTCCGCCTGACAATAGATATGGACGCAATAAATCTGCTTTAAAAAATTTGATTTGAGTTTTCATGCTTTAAGCTCTTTATTATTCATTACTCATACTAATTACTAATTGAGAAGTGGTGCCCCTGCAAGGATTTGAACCCTGACTAGCGGTTCCGAAGACCGATGTGCTATCCATTACACTACAAGGGCTTAGTGCAAAATAAACATGATTTTAATAAGATTCAATATTATTTAAAAACAAAGTTATCATACTACTATTTTTCATCTAATTGTTATGTTTTCAAGTAGTAATATTGATTTTTTTAACGGATTTAAGCTATCTTTCAGGCACTATTTTTGCACTTCTTAATGATGGGTAAATCTTAATTAAACACATAATGGAAAGCAAAAACTTCAAAACAAATGAGTTCTTTCTAAAGACAAGGATTTTTAATAAGATAGAAGAAATAAGCAAGAGTCTTGGCGCGGCAGTTGAGTTTAATTTACCTACAAATGGTAGGGTAAATTTAGTTCTTTCGGACAAAAATAATGGAACGGTTTATACCATTATTGATAATGAATTTTTAATAAAAGGGGTCTATTCAAAACCCTTTGATATATCGAGTATTCCGGGAGGAGATTATTTATATAAGTTTACATCCAAACGTATAGAGCAGACAAGAGAATTGAAGCTGAAAAAATAGTATTTATTTCTCCTTTTTCCTCTCCCCAATCTTTACGAAATTCCGAAAGGTTTTTCGTAAAGATTTTTTTATATTTATGTAATAAAGGAACTTATATATATTAAAATGCATTTGTATTATTAAATCAAAAATAATACGAGGAGAATAAAAATTGGAAAAAATGTTTTTTTACACAATTATATTGAGCATTATTTTAACAATATCTTTTTCTACATTCGGCTGTAAAAGCGATTCGACGAACCCTGTTACAAGTACGCCATTTGATGCCAATTCAATAAATGGGACGATTACTTTTGTTGATTCTTTATTTATTTCAGATACAACTCACGGTTATTACAGCATAGATGCCTATTCATCATGGCCGCCAACCGGTATGCCTTCTGCAATCGCAAAAATAATTCCTTCTAAAAACTCTAACGGGAAATATACGGCAAATTATAAACTGATTGTATCAGGAAATGGTTCTTATACATTAACAACAGCTTTTATAAAAACTCCCTACGGGCAGGGTTCTGTTTTAGGCCTTGGAATGTACGATGTAACATCGGGAAATGATACAACGCATAATTCAGGTACAATATTCGGAAGTCACACAAAAGCAGTTATTACAAGCGGTGCAGGAATCGGAAATATTAATTTTAATTCCTGGATTGATACTACGAATAAAATTTACAATTTTTAATATTACGTAATTAATTTTCGATTTTGAGGAGAACTTTTTTACTAATAACATTCCTGTTATGTAATTCTTATATTTTCGCACAGGGCAAAGCCGGTCTGACCGGCTTTGTATTTGACGGAAATAATAATGAAGTCGTGAACACTGTTGCGGTAAAATTAT
>PMIW01000199.1 GCA_003158365.1 Ignavibacteriota bacterium
TATGTGCTTAATTTAAAATTCTTTAAGAAATCACTGAAATCTTTATCCTGTGAATTTGAAATAACGGGAAATATAGTAAGTAAAATAAAAATAATAAATTTGAACTTATTCATTCTAAAATTAGTTTTGTAAAAAACTCCATTATATAAGTACTCGTTCCCGTTTGTCAACGGGAACGAGAAAAATTTGAAATATTAGTAATGATTAACCAAGACCATCTGTATATGCATGTTCTCCATGAATTGTCTCATCCAACCCGAGATCTTCTTCTTCTTTTGATGTTTGTACCGGAGTAATTTTATTTATGATCCACAGCATACCAAAAGTGAATGCGAAAGCATAAATAGAACTGATTAAAATAGCTACAACCTGTTTATCAAAGAAAGTAGAATCTCCGTGAAGTAAACCGTTTGCACCATTTGCATTTACTGCAGTAGTCGCAAATATTCCCAAAAAAATAATCCCAATCATTCCACCTACACCGTGTACTCCCCAAACATCAAGAGCATCATCCCATCCCATTTTGTTTTTCCATGAAACAGCAAAATAACAGATAAGACCTGCAAGACATCCGATTATTACAGCCGATTTAGTAGATACATAACCTGCGGCAGGAGTAATTGTTGCAAGACCTGCAACTGCTCCGGTAAGAAGCCCTACAAATTTAGGTTTCTTTTCAAGCCACCAGGCTAAGATTAACCATACTATCGCAGCAAAGGAAGCAGCGATATCTGTATTTACAAAAGCATTAGCAGTAATTTGGTCAACTGCAAATTCACTCCCGGCATTAAAACCATACCATCCAAACCACAACAAACCTGTACCAAGAGCAATTAAAGGAATGTTATGGAATCCCGGATCTGCTGATTTTCGTTTCCCGAGATATAAAACCGAAGCAAGAGCCGCCATACCTGCGATATTATGTACAACTATGCCTCCTGCAAAATCTTTAACACCCCAGAGCCATAATAAACCGCCGCCCCAAATCATATGTACGAACGGGAAATAAACAAGAATTAGCCACATAGTTAAGAAAAGCATGAATGCTGGAAATTTTACCCTGTTTGTAAAAGCACCTGTGATAAGAGCCGGGGTAATAATTGCAAACATCATCTGGTATGCAAAAAACACAAGCATCGGAATACCTGCGTTACCGAAAATTGGAGTTGCGATTCCATTTACATTTGTTGTTACCAAAGAAGATGTGTTGATATCTATACCGTGCATAAAAGCCCAGTTAAAGTTACCAATAATTCCACCTAATAAATCGGTACCCTGAACACAGTTACCGCTGAAGCACATCGAGAATCCGAAAAGCCACCAAAGTACAGTGGTCCATCCCATTGAAACAAAACTTTGAATCATTATTGCAAGAACATTTTTTCTACCGACAAGTCCGCCGTAGAAAAACGCCAAACCGGGTGTCATCAGCATCACGAGAGATGTAGCTAACAACATAAAACCGGTATCGCCTGTATTCCAGGTAGGCATAAGTTATCCTCCGTTTAATTTATTATTTAATGAATAGAAGAGTGAATCCAAATACTGGATTCGAAATTGGAAAGTATAAATTGAAATATTATAGTTCAAAATGGTACATTATAAATCGCCTGCCCTCCGTGCAGAATTAAAAAATCTATGTAAAATAAAAAAAAGACTTACTATTTTCAATTCCAATTTAACAGCAAGTCTTTAATTTAATACCGGAAATAAGAGCGAAAATCACCGCTTAATACATCTGATAATTTATTTTCAATTTCTTAATTAAGTTTATTCTTATATTCTTCATCCTGAATTAATTTTTTTACATCAAGAATTAATTTTTCTGCTTCGCTAAATTCTTCCGCATCGACAAATTCCTCTGAATCCAGGTATGCTTCCTGTCTTCTGCCAAAAAGTGACAGCACTTTTCCGGTCATTAAGCCAAAAATAACGGCGGAAACCACAGTGATTAGTATACCCATTAATTGACTACCCGCATTCAATCCTCCTATTATAGGAATTGCAGCAAGTCCTCCGAATATACCCGGAAAACCGTGAAGATTAGTAACTCCGCAGGTATCAACAGATTTTAAGAACGTTTTTTGTTTATCCTGAATGACCGCAAAACCAACAGTCGAAATTGCTCCTGCAATAATACCAATTATCAATGCTGCTATATGACTCGCGTGGTCACATGTTGAACCGATAGCAACACCTCCGGCTAAAGCCGCATTAGCTATATCGGCAGCACTTATTTTACCTCTGATTAAAGTTGAAATTATATATGTAATAAAAGTTGAACCGCAAAGTGCAAGAAAAACATTAGTAATAGTATGAGGAATAAGTTGTATCGGAACAAGTGCCGCGCAGAAACTCGGCCAAAACACCCACAGAATCATACTCCCGAGCATTGAAAATTTGTCACTTGTTGCATCAGATTCAACCGGTTTTTCCATTTCTTTTTTACTTGTCATTGTAATTGCCGCACCGACTCCGAAAAGTGCGCCAAATGCGTGAATAACTATCGAGCCTCCTGTATCTGCAATTCCCTGTGACATTATTCCCAGTCCGTTTCCGGCAACAATCCATTCGTTTAAGATGTAAAATGGTATAAATAAAAATCCAAGAACTATGTATTGATACATTTTCAATCTTCCCAGCAAAGCGCCTGCGGCTATTAACAAACTAGCGGCACCGAATTCCGCAAGTATAATTTTTTCTATTTCATTTTTATGATTTCCAAAAAAACTCAGGTCATCTACGAAAAAATATATGGGTACTGCCACACTGACCAGCAGAAATGTAGCAGTCAAAGCAGAGCGTCCGTATTTTTTCACGAATACCATTAAAAATCCAAAACCAACCATCAACATTGCCATGATATGTACGGCGCGCTCATATTTCTGAACATCTATAATAGAATTCGATATGTTATTCCCGGTTTCCTGTGCAAAACTTACCATAGAAAAACCAAGTAATAAAAAAATGGAAGCTGAAAGAAAGAAAAACAGTTTTTTTCTGTCCATAACTAATATTTAAAAGGTTTGATTAATTATCAAGTTGTTTATAGATTTGGCAAATAAGATACAAATAATTTTTCATAACTGTTTTAAATTAGTTAAAATAATAAATACATTAAATCTAAAAAAAAAGACTTACTGTAATTAGACAGTAAGTCTTGTAATTTCAATAATAAATTTTTACGGGAATATACCGAGATTCATATATGACTCCGAGATTTTTTCTATAGCCACAACGAATGCCGCTGTTCTAAAACTGTCTATTTTCGGATTCGATTTCCAGGTTTCCCTAATCTGGTGGTATGCTGTAATCATAGTGTCTTCGAGTCCCGAATTCACAAGGTCAACTTCGCTTGCTCCTTTTATTACCATGTCTTTTTGCTGTGAGGTAAGTGTGCTCTTTGTGAGTTTTTCTATTATATCTACAAAATTGCCGTGAGAAAACTCGTCATATCTTTTTTCCATTCTGCCGAATGCAACGTGTGATAGGTTTTTCAGCCACTCGAAATATGATACCGTTACACCGCCTGCATTTGCATACATATCTGCAAGTATCAGAATATTCTTTTTAAGTAGTATTTCTTCCGCTTCAGCAGTTACAGGACCGTTTGCCGCTTCGCATATTATTTTAGCTTTAATTTTATCTGCATTTAATTTAGTAATTTGATTTTCCAAAGCCGCGGGCACAAGTATATCACATTCGAGTTCGAGTATGTCATTTCCGTTTTTATAACCTTTTGTTTTTTTGAATCCGAGCAGTGAGCCCGAATCTTTTCTGTGTTTAAATGCTTCCTCGACATCGATTCCGTTAGGATCATAAATTCCTCCTTCTCTTTCTATCAGTCCTATTATATTGCCACCACCCTCCTGAATNNCCCTGTTTCAATCCAAGCTCTTTCATATCTTCTTTAACTTTGCAGGCTTCGCGGATTGCAAAAAATACACCCCTGCCTGTTGCTTCTTTTCTTCCGCCTATTCCCTGTTGTGCAATGGGTTTTCCCGTTACACAGGCAAGTGAATCGGTCTGGTTTGAATTAGAGAAATTAAATGTCATATAAGTATCCGCAATCCAAGCCATTTCCCGCGGACCCGTACCGTAATCGGGAGCCGGGACATCTATTCCGGGACCTATGAAATTCTTTTTAATGAGTTCTACCGTATAGCGACGGGTTATTTTTTCGAGTTCATTTGTTCTGTATTTCCACGGGTCAACTTTCACTCCGCCTTTACCGCCGCCGAAAGGAACATTTACAACTGCACATTTGTATGTCATTAGTGCCGCAAGAGCCATCACCTCATCTTCATTTACCATAGAGCTGAAACGGATACCTCCTTTTACGGGAAGCATGTGATGAGAATGCTCGACTCTCCACGCATCAATTACTTCGTATTTATCGTCGTCGAGTCTCAGGGGAAATTTAAAGTGATAAACGCTGTTGCATATTTTTATTTGCTCGAGAAGACCTTTGGGGTGTTCTGTATGCAAAGCGGCTTTATCGAAATATTTGCAAACATCTCCAAAAAAAGAATTAGTTTCCATTTTTAATAAAATTTTGATTTTAAATTTATGTGAAATTATAAATATATTCTAAATAAGTAAACGGAAAAAATCGTTATTTAATTTCAGAATTTTAAATAATTTAAGAGAAAAAATCAGAATTAAGAAGGCATAATTCAGATTCATTTATTATCAAAAGTTCTGTGAGTCATTATATTTCACTGCTGAAGATACAAATTACTGTATTTTTAAAAAATTTTAATGTTTTTATATTTGCATTTAAGAATAATTAATCCTTTCCGTTATGAAAAAATATATATTATCAAAGACAGCAGAAAATTTAATTGGTTCTGGAATCAGAAAAATTTCCGATGCTATTAATGCAAGAATAGAAAAAGGCGAAAAGATTTATAATTTCACGATTGGCGATTACAATCCGAAAGTCTTCCCGATTCCCGAAGGTCTGAAAAAAGAAATTGCGAATGCTTACAATGACAACCAGACTAACTATCCTCCGTCGGAAGGTGTTGCGAGTTTGCGAATTGCAATTTCAGAGTTTATAAAAGAAAAAGGCGGATTCGATTATAAGCCGAATGAAATAGTTATAGGAAGCGGGGCAAGGCCGTTAACTTATACACTTTTTCAAACATTAGTTGACCCGGGTGAAACTATATTGTATCCTGCCCCGTCCTGGAATAACAATTGTTATTGCCAGCTTGTGGGTGCAAATGCAATAGCAGTGGAAACCTCTGCTGAAAATGATTATGTACCGACGCGAAAAGATTTGNNATTTTCTTTGACCAGATATACTGGATTCTTACTTTCGACGGAGTGAAACACATTAACCCGATAGATTTAAATCCCGCAATAAGAGATTATATAATTTTCATAGACGGGATATCAAAATGTTTTGCCGCAACAGGCGTAAGGCTTGGATGGGCTTACGGTCCGAAACCGATAATGGACAAAATAAAAAATATTCTTGCTCATATAGGTGCGTGGAGCCCGAAACCGGAACAGGTGGCACTAGGAAAATTTTTACAGAAGAAAGATGAAGTGAATAAATATTTCGAAGATTTCAAAAAAGAAATTGAAACAAGACTGAAAATATTCTATGCTGAATTCACAAACCTGAAAAAAGAAGGATACAATGTTGATGCAATTTCCCCGCAGGGTGCTATATATCTTACAATAAAACTTGATTTGAAAGGAATGAAAACAGCTGAAGGAAAAACACTGGAAACTGTCGATGACATTCTGCAGTATATACTCGATGAAGCAAAGATGGCAATTGTTCCGTTTTATGCATTCGGTGCTTCGGTAAAATCTCCGTGGTTCAGATTATCTGTCGGAACATGCAGTGTTCAGGATGCAAATGATGCAGCACTTGCTTTAAGAAATGCATTGCACAAACTTAAATAACAAATCGGACAACTGCGGATGCAAAAAAAGTTTTTTGAATGGCCGGTAATAATTTAATTATGCTCTCTGATTTTAGTTTTTAAGCGATAATTCTGAAGAAATATTATTTTAAGATAAACTTGAAAGTGTAAAGAATTTTTTCTTTACACTTTTTCTTTTTTATGCTTGCCCTGAAACACCCATCC
Organism: Ignavibacteriota bacterium; assembly: GCA_003158365.1. GTDB lineage: Bacteria > Bacteroidota > Ignavibacteria > Tepidaquicellales > Tepidaquicellaceae > FEN-1279. The sequence continues at coordinate 6,108 of PMIW01000199.1, forward strand.
ACAGTGCATTAGCAGGCGGGCAAATATTTTAACATAATTTAAAAATATTCCCGGTTAATCTTGATTTTTTAAGTTGAAAATATTTTTTTCTTTTGCGAAAATCTTCTTGACAATTAGACTTATAATGTTATATTTGTGAAAACATTTTTTTATAAGTTAAAAATATTTTTTGAATTTAGCTTTAACATATAACGTTAAGAAAGAAATTGAAGAGCAAATAAGGTCTTCCGCAAAGGATTCTAAAAATTCCGCGACTCAAAAATATATCAATAAAGAGCTGGTGGAAAATTATCCCGAACGGTTGGATGATACATTTGCCGAATGGGATTCGATGGAAACTATCGATGCCGTGAAGAACGCACTTGAACTTGGAGGACATGAAGTTACTCATATTGAGGCAGATGATAACGCTTATAAAAAATTAAAAGATTTAAAACCCGATTTTGTATTTAATGTTGCCGAAGGTTTTTACGGTGCTTCGAGAGAATCCCAGATACCTGCAATGCTTGAGATGCTGAATATTCCGTTTACGGGAAGCGATTCGATTACGATAGGAATATGCCACGATAAATCAAGATGCAAGGAAATATTATCTTACTACAAAATACCGAACTCAAAATTTTTCATATCAAATATACAATTCGATACAAACAACTTAGAGTTTCCTAAATTCGTAAAACCATTACATGAGGGTTCGTCAAAAGGCATTTATAACTCATCTCTTGCAAATAATTTAAAAGAGCTTAACAACGAAATTGCAAGAATAAAGGAATGCTACAACCAGCCTGCACTCATAGAGGATTTTGTAAGCGGAAAAGAGTTTACAGTAGCTATGCTAGGCAACGGGGAAAACGTTAAGGTTCTTCCTGTAGTTGAAGTGAACCTGGACTTTGTTCCCGATGGATTTAACAAAATTTATTCCTATGAAGTGAAATGGTTTTTTGATACAAGAGAGAATCAACTGGATATTTTTACCTGTCCCGCAAAAATAAGCGAAGAAATTTACAGACGTATTGAAGAGGTTTGCAGGGAAGCTTATAAAGTTTTAAGGATAAGGGACTGGGCGAGAATCGATATCAGGCTTGATAAAAATAATATTCCGAACATTATAGAAATAAATCCACTTCCCGGAATATTGCCTGATCCGAGAGATAACTCTTGCTATCCGAAAGCCGCAAGACATGCAGGTATGGATTACAATGCGATGATAATTGCAGTGCTCAATGAAGCAGTAAAACGAAATTCACAAGATTCATAAGACTGAAAATTGAAATGGTTTTATTTTATAAATAAATTAAGATTACAAAATACATAAATGAAAATAGATATCATATTTAA
>PMIW01000017.1 GCA_003158365.1 Ignavibacteriota bacterium
TGAATATAATAATTATGATAAAGCTGTTATTGTTTCCGGTGACGGAGATTTTTATTGTCTTATTGAATATCTTGAAAAACAGAATAAACTTTGTAAACTGATTGTTCCTGACCAAAAAAAATATTCATCTTTATTGAGGAAATATATAAATGAAATAGCTTTTATGAATAATTTAAAGGTTAAACTTGAAAAGACTTAAAAAAAGAGAGACATTAACCTTCGGACTAACCCTTAGGTGTATTCTCTCATCGTGATAAATAAATAATATATTTAAATTGTTTATTTGTCAATAGATTTGAATGTGCAATCCTAAGAATTTTATAAATATCATTATTAATTGATATCGAAAGAAAATAATTTTTATATGTTTTAAAGATATTTTGTATGCAACATAAAAGTTCAATCTAAAGAATTATTCAGGAGATTTAATTTATTCTATTTTAGAATATAATAAGTATCCGTCAAACTAACCGCATCTATCAATTTTAAAATAATAATAGCATGATGACCAAAAATACCTGGAGAACATCATGCTAAAAAGACATACAAAAGAATTCTGGCAAAACCAAGTTTTAACATGGCGGCAAAGCGGTCAAAATCAGTCACAATATTGCAGAAGTAATAATCTGAATCAAAACGCATTTTCAAAATGGAAATTAAAACTTGAAAATTATTCTGAGGATTCAAAGAAAATATCTTTTATTGAAATTCCTTTTGAAAATTCCCCAAGTTTAGAATCTGAACTTGAATTGATAATTCGTAATGATTACAAAATAAAGCTTAACCATGATTTTGACGCCTCACTTTTAAAAAAGATTCTTGCAGTGTTCGGAGAATCTTTATGATTATCGATTGGCTAAAAGTTAAGATTCTTTTAAAACCCGGCAGTATCGATTTCAGAAAACAGATAAACGGTCTTGCAGCAATGGTTTCTGAAGAGCTAAAGGAGAATGTTTTTTCCGGAATGCTTTTTATGTTCTGCAATAAAGACCGGTCCCGAATAAAGATTTTGTACTGGGATAAAAATGGTTTTTGTCTTTGGATGAAACGGCTTGAACGCGACAAGTTTCCTTGGCCTTCAAATGAAAAAGAAGCAAGGCAATTGAATCTAAATGAATTTAAAATGCTTTTAGAAGGCATTGATTTCTTCAGAGCGCATAAAAAGTTAGAATACGAAAGCGTTTTGTAAAAAAAAAGCACGAAAATACTATTAATTTTCCTGTATTATGTTAAAATGCTTCTATGTCAATAAATACAAGTGAATTACCTGACGATGTAGAGTCGTTAAAAGACATAATAAATGAACGATACCTTCAATATAAAACTGAGTTGGATGAACAAAGATACAAATATTCTGATCTTGAAGAAAAGTACAATGAAAAATATCAGGAATTATTAATTCTTGAAGAAAAGTTTCTTGTACTGCAAAAGAAGTTCTTCGGTAAATCCAGTGAGAAGTTTGATCCGAAGGATGATGGACAGAAATATTTATTCAACGAAGCCGAAGACGGCGCTGCTCAAGAAGAATCTGAAGTTATCGAAGAAGAAATAACGGTAAAAGAACATTCCCGTAAAAAGACTGGAAAGAAACCTCTTCCTGACAATCTGCCGCGTGAGGAAATAGTTTACGATTTGAGCGAGAAAGAAAAAAAGTGTGAATGCTGCGGAAAATATTTACCTGAAATCGGACGCGAAGTGTCTGAAGAACTTGATATAATTCCAGCGCAAATCAAAGTGAACCGTCACATTCGCTTAAAATATGGTTCTTGCGGCTGCGAGGAATCATTCCAACAGGAAAAACCGGAAGTGAAAACTGCAAAAATGCCTGAACGTTTTCTTCCATACAGCATCGTTAGTCCGGGATTACTTGCCTACGTTCTGGTTTGCAAGTTCTGCGATGCGCTTCCATTTTACAGAATGGAAAAGATATTTGAACGGATTGGCGTTGATATTTCAAGACAGACGATGTGCAACTGGATGATGAACGCCGCTAACAAACTCCAGCAATTGCGTGAATTGATGCTGAGATTTGTTTTATCTTCTCCTTTTATCCAGATGGATGAAACTATACTTCAAGTTCTTCGGGATGAAAATGGCAATATTGATGCGAGTAATTCTTACATGTGGCTGACCCTTGGAAATAACGGAAATAAAAAGATGATTCTATTCCATTACAGTCCGACAAGAGGCAAGATTGTGCCTTTGGAAATATTGAAGTCTTACAAAGGTTATCTTCAAACCGATGGCTATGGCGGTTATACAGAAATTGGCAAATCGAATGGAATAATACATGTCGGCTGCTGGGCTCATGCGCGCCGATATTTCACAGAAGCAGCTGGCGTTTCGAAGAATGCGAATAGCGCGAATGAAGCGTTATCATATATTCGAGAACTCTACGGAATTGAGAAAAGTCTTCGGAACTCAAACTTAAGCGATGAAGAGTTTGTGAAAAAAAGGAAAGAAAAAGTGATTTCATTGCTTGAAAAGTTCAGGAATTGGTTAATTAAAAAGCAGATTCAAGTTCCGCCAAAAACAAAGATTGGCGAAGCTGTCAGTTATACACTTTCAGAATGGGAAAAATTGATTTGTTATCTTGATGCGCCTTTTTTGACTCCGGATAATAATGCCGCTGAAAATGCTATAAGGCCTTTTGTAATCGGTAGAAAAAATTGGCTGTTTTCAAATACGCCGAATGGAGCAGCTGCCAGCGCAACAATTTACAGTCTTATTGAATCGGCTAAAGCAAATGGATTAGAACCTTACCGGTATTTGAGATACCTGTTCACAAAACTTCCAGAAGCTAAAACCGAATACGAGTTAGGGAAGTTACTGCCGACTGAAGTGGAAAAGATTGATACGGGGTTAGTTTGACGGATACATTTATTTCATGAATTTGCATTATTTTTTTTATTAACTATAATTATAATATAAAAAATACAGGAGATTACTATGAAACACTTTTTGTTTTTTGCATTATTCTTATTAATTTGCTCAATGACCTTTGGTTTAGAAATTAAAACTGCTTATCAGGATGTTTATCCCAAATTTATTTTAACAAAAAATGGTGATAAAATTGAAATGTCAGGTTTATGTATCGATATACAAAATGCAATTGAAAAAACTGATTCTAATATTAAATTTGTTGCTTCAAAAGAGTTTTTACCTTTTGTCAGGATTGATGCAGGTTTAACATCCGGTGATATTGAAGCATTTGTAGGATTAGTTAAAAATAAAGAACGTGAAGAAAAATTTCAATTTATTTATGATTTATATCAAACTGGTATCAGAATTGTTGCAAGAGCAGATGAAAAAGCTAATATCACATCTTTAGATGATATTAAAAAGCTTGGAAAAGATGTTGTAATATTGGCACTTTACGGCACTATA
>PMIW01000042.1:0-19687 GCA_003158365.1 Ignavibacteriota bacterium
ACGATTAAAAAAGAAAAAAGATATCTTTGTAAAAATTTAATATATCCCGTACCCGACCCGCAGTTCCCTTTTCTTGGGGTACATTTCACTCGAATGATAAACGGAAAAGTAGAAGCAGGTCCAAACGCTGTATTTGCATTCAAGCGCGAAGGATATAAAAAAACCGATATAAATTTCGGTGATTTAGCCGACAGTCTTTTCTGGAAAGGCTTTTTAAGCGTGATGATGAAATACTGGAAAGTGGGAATGGGGGAATTTTACCGCTCGTATTACAAACCCGCTTTCGTGAAAGCACTTCAAAAACTTCTACCGGAAATTAAAGGTGAAGATCTAGAAATCGGTGGAGCAGGTATCCGCGCACAGGCTTGCGACATAAAGGGAAATCTAGTAGACGATTTTCTTTTTGTAGAAAACGAGAAAGTCATACACGTTTGCAATGCCCCGTCACCGGCGGCAACATCATCGCTTTCGATAGGGGATACGCTGGCGGAGAAGATAATTGGGAAACTTTAAAACCCGTTCGCTATAAATCCACCGTCAACGGCAATGTTCTGACCTGTTACATAAGATGCACACGGCATGCAAAGAAATGCTACCACTGCCGCCACTTCTTCGGGTTTACCTGTCCGCTTCATTGGCGTTCTTTCAATCACCCTGTCGTAATATTCTTTTATGCTCAATACTCCCTCGGTTAATGGCGTTCTGATGTACCAGGGGGAAACGGAATTTACCCTTATATTATCATCAGCCCATTCGCAGGCAAGACTTCTCGTCAGCTGAATAATTGCCGCTTTAGTCATTGCATACGGCGAGCCCGTACTGAGAGATGTCATGCCTGCCACAGATGCTATGTTTACAATATTTCCCTGAGAAGATTTTTTCAGCAGCGGGTAAGCAAGTCTGCACATTTCAAAACAGGATTTCATATTTGTATCAATCACTTTTCCAAAATCCTCTTCCGTAAAATCTTCGATTTTTTTTCTTATGTTCGTTCCGACATTATTTACAAGTATATCGAGCGCTCCCCATTTATTTTCGATTTCTTTAATTATTTTTTTTCTGTCGTCGTTTTTGCTCAAATCGGATTTGAAAAAAAATAAATTATTTCCGCTGATTATTCCCGAATCATTTCTTGCAGTATAAAAAACTTCCGCGCCAAGTTCCAGAAATTCATTCACGCAGGCTTTTCCGATTCCTTTTGAACCGCCTGTTATAAGAGCTTTCTTTCCTTTTAAAGTCCACTTAGAATTCATTGTATAATTAAGTTAATCTTTTATTGCAAAATTTAATATAATTATTTGAGTTAATAAATAAACTTACAAATCCGTATTGAAACCATTACTAAAAAACAAAATTTTAAAAAGTTTTTATAGTAAAGCAAATAATTATATAATAATTTTAAAAATATAATTCTTATATAGAATCAACCATATAATATTATCATTAAAAAACATAGTTTTGACATATTATTTCGTAGTAGCACAACTATCTTTTTTAATAAAAAATATTGCAGTAAAACACCCTTTTTAACACATTTTAATTTTAAATTGTTGATTTTTAATAATATAGTATTAACCATTAAATTAAGTGTTAAATTGTATAAAATTTGCAGTCTTTTTGCGGGATTGCTGTATCTGTGAGAGGAAAAATAGCCCCATTCAAATGTAATTATCATAATTTCAGGAAGAAAATATTATGAAAAAAATATTTTTAGGTTTTGGTTTTTGTTATTTCCCGATTCGAAGGCTCATCCCGAAAAAGAACTTCGGGATCAAAATCGGAAGAGCGATCGGGATTTCGACAATTGTTTTGGTCTCAACATTATTCATTACTAATTATTCATTATCGCAGTGGATGCAGGTATCAAGCGGAATTGACGGTGGAAGAATAAAATCTTTAGCAATAAGTGGAAGTTACATGTATGCCGGAACTACGGGTGGAGGGTTTTATCGCTCTACCGATAATGATGAAAACTGGAGTTTATTATACGGAATGAACGGTTATGATATTTTATGCGTAAGGGCGGAGGGCAATAATGTTGTTTGCGGAACTTCAACCGGTGGGGTATTTACTTCCACAAATAACGGAACAAACTGGACAGGACGAAGCAACGGAGCAACATGGTATTATACTATTTCAATTGCTTTATTTGGTAACAATATATATGCAGGTACCGGAGACGGATTATTTATCTCCACAAATTTTGGCAGCAACTGGTCTTCCAGCGACTTTGGATATTCGGGGTCAAGTGTTTATTCCGTAATTGCTTTTCCGGGAAATATATTCATAGGCGCAAACGGAAATGGTATTTTTCGCTCTACAAACGGAGGATTAAACTGGACACATGTAATGACTTATGGTGTTATTCAGTCACTATATAAAAACGGAGATACTATTTACGCGGGAAGCAGTGAAGGTATTTTTTCGTCTTCTGATAATGGAAACAGCTGGAATAATATATCAGGTAATTTACCGGGGTTTGGATACGATATAACGAAATGTGGAAATAATATTTATGTTGCCAACAGCGGAGTTTACCGCTCCACAAATAACGGAGCAAGCTGGAATTCGGTTAATACAGGTTTAACCGATAACAATACTCATTCGATTGTTTCCAACAATACAACCGTTTTTACCGGTACTGAAACTAAAGGAGTCTTTGCCGCAGATAATGCTAATCCTGTTTGGATTCAGAAGAATGCCGGCCTGCACAGTTTAACCGTCTCGTCAATGGCAGGGTACGGAAATGATATATATATCAGTGTGCCTTCAAAAGGAATTCTTGTATCAACTAATGGCGGGACACTATGGGCAGAAAGAATAAACGGTCTTTCGAATTTGAATGTTTCTTCAATTACTTTTGTAAATAATACACTAATAACCGGGGCGACAAACTTCAGTTATGGCTTTGGAGCTTTCCGTTCGACTAATTTCGGTTTGAACTGGAGCAACATTAATTCTCCGCCTAATGTATACAGGTTCTGCGTAGATGGAAATAATATTTATGCTGCGAGTTGGAGCCTATCGAAATCCACGGATTCGGGATTATCGTGGACATTTTATCCCGGAGTAGTTATGGCGGAACATGTTTGTAAGAAAGAAAATTATATTTTTCTTGGCTCCCAGGTTTATGGAGTTAGCCGTTCATCGGATTTCGGTGTAACCTGGGATTCGGTTAATACAGGTCTTCCTAATTCCCATAACTATATTTCTTCTTTATTTGCGGATTCAAATTATATTTATGCCGGGGTTTCCGGTTCTGGTCTTTATGTATCAACTAATGACGGATTAAGCTGGTATGCAAGAAATAACGGATTAACATCTTCAACCGTTAAATGTATTTCAAAATATAATAATTATTTAATTATTGGAACAGACTCCGGCGGAGTTTACATATCAAGTAATAATGGTCTAAGCTGGATTCAAAAAAACAACGGTTTGATTTCGAAAAATGTTTGGTCTGTTTATGTTAAATCCGGTTATTTATATGCAGGAACATACTGTATGGGATTGTGGAGGCGGGCAGTAGATGATATTATTGGAGTACAAAATATCGGCAGCAAGATTCCGGATAAATTTTCCTTACTCCAGAACTTCCCCAATCCGTTTAATCCGTCTACGATTATAANNATTTCAGATTAAAGATTTAAGATTGGTTACCCTGAAAGTATATGATATCCTCGGTAAAGAAATCGCAACGCTCGTTAACGAAAAACAATCGCCGGGTGTGTATGAGGTTACGTTCGACGGATCGAGATTAACAAGCGGAATATATTTTTATAAATTAGTATCCGGCAGTTATTCTGAAGTAAGAAAAATGGTGTTAATAAAATAAATATATTTTATTATGAAAAAAATATTTTTACTTATTTTTATTTTTTTAGTCATAGGTTTGAGTGAGTGTATTTCTCAGACCGATGATAACGGAGCGCCGTATTTTCCGCTGAGAGTGGGAAATGCCTTTTATTACAGGTATTACCATTGCAGTCCCGGCAGCTGCGATTCTGCTTTTGTGATTTCAAGAATTACGCAGACAAAGACATTTAAAGGAAACAGGTATTATTACTGTTCGAATATTTTCGGAAGAATTAATCAAAACTATTATATCCGGTATAACAGCACTAAGGGTTATCTTGTTTACCTCGATACTTCGAATGTAAACTGCAATTACGAAATTGCACTTTACAATCTTTCAGCAAGCACAGGTGATTCTGTTTCGTCCTTCTGCACGGGGTCATATAATTACAGGTGCAGCAGCATTGTTGATTCAATAATTTTTAATTTAACCTCGAGAGTCAAGAAATTTGGTTATTATCATACATCTAACGGCTGGGTAACACAAAACGGAACATATTTTGCAAGGCGGCTGGGGAGCATTTATGATTATTCTTCAACATATAATAATTCATTTTCCTCTTTTCAACGATTTTTGCTGGGATGCAAAATAAACAACGTTGTTTACGGAGATACTATTGACCATATCACCCCCGCTTATGCGGATTCCGGAAGATACATGCCTCTTGCAGTCGGGAATAAATGGGTGTATTACTGCATTTCCATTCCGCCTGTTACATATTATAAGTCAACAGCAATAATTACAAAAGATACAATAATCAACAATAAAAAATATTTTTACATTACAAATTTCCCGTCAGATATGAACCCGTTCTGGATTAGATTCGATCCTACATCCGGAAAACTAATGAGGTATGTAAGTTCAGCTGCGTGCAATAATGAATATTCCCTTTTCCGTTTTGCAGACCGGCAGGGAGACTCGGTTATTAATATTAATTGTTGTTTTTATAATTATAAATGTCTTGGCATAAAAGATACTTCAATTTTCGGATTGACTTCTAAAGAAAAAAATTATTATTACAGCTATTCAGCCCATTATGCAACATCTGACGATTACAGGTTCATCAAAAATATCGGTTTCTCTTATTTCGAAAGCGATTACGCAGGAAACGTTTACAATTCAATACGAAAAATTCTTACCGGTTGTGTTTTAAACGGAATTGTTTACGGAGATACGGCATCTGCGATACCCCCTTCCTACGCTGATTCCTCAAGATATTTTCCGCTGAAGATTGGAAATAAATATTACTATAAATGTAATTACACATATCACCGGTCAAATCCGGATTCTACGGCGTATGACTCGAGCTATTATATTGTAAATATAACCGACACATCGAGATTTCACGGAAAACTGTATTACAAAATGAATTCTTTTATTAACGGGACATATAATTATTTCCGCCACGACCTGGACAGCGGTTTTTTGGTTGCATACGATTCTTCAAACTGGTGTACCGTTACACCTTATGAGCTCAAATGTTTTATGCTGCGTTCAAACGCAAATCAGGACGGAAGCGGCACCTGCTGGATTAATAACTTTTTCTCAAGATGTTTTGAAATCCATGATACAAGCGCTTTCGGCTCAATGAGAAAAGTAAAAGGTTTTTATACTATGTGGGGCGGAACATCGGGCGGACATTTTACTACATTACTGTTAAAAGATATCGGTTTATGTCAATATGAAAAATATTATTATAATCTTGGACCCGGAACCTACACTACACAAAAATACAGGTTAACCGGTGCATTTGTGGACGGGGTTAAATACGGTGATACGAATATAATCGGGATAAAGGCAATAGGAAGTATAATTCCCGAAAAGTATGAATTGTACCAGAACTACCCAAACCCATTTAATCCAACGACGAGTATCAGGTATTCAGTACCAAGTGTTCAAAATATAAAGCTGATTGTCTATGATATTCCCGGAAAAGAAATCGCAACACTTGTTAATGGGAAACAATCGCCGGGTGTGTATGAGGTTACGTGGGATGCGTCACAATTTCCATCGGGTGTTTATTTTTATAAATTTACAGCAGGAGATTTTTCGGAAGTTAAAAAAATGGTTTTAATAAAATAATATATATTTTATATGAAAAAAATATTTACGGTTTTAATTATTATACTTTGTACTTTGAACATTTCGCCGCCTTTTGCGTCCCGATTTATCGGGAAAAATTGCATGTGCCAGTGGGTATGGTTAAATCCTTATCCTACCGCAAATAATATTTACTGTATAAGATTTATAAATTCTCAAACCGGATATGCTGCTTGCGAAGCAGGAACAGTTCTGAAAACAACTAACGGTGGATTGAACTGGAGTGTAAAGATGCTGAACAATTCCTCAAATTTATATACGGTACATTTTATTAACTCAAATACGGGAATGGTGGCAGGTGAATTCGGTGCCGCATATAAAACGACAAACGGAGGAACAAGCTGGACGAAAATAGCAATTAACGATTCTGTTGATTTCAGAGATGTAAGATTCAGGAATGCAAATACCGGAATTATGATAACGGGTTATAATTGCGGGAATTTCTTTTACAAACCCCGGATATACAAGACATCGGATGGCGGACTAAGCTGGTCTGTCAAACAATATGATTATTGTTCGTGGTGGTTATATTCGATAGCCTTTGCAGACAATAACAATGTGTATGTTTCCGGTGAAAGAAGTCTGTATAAATCAACTGATGCCGGAGAGACATGGGACACAGTAGCTTCGAATAACTTTCAGAAAATGGGAAATCGTTCGGTATGGTTTGCTAACTCATTAACGGGATATGTAATGAGCACATTTCTCTCGGGCAGCTATGTTTTTTTAATAAATAAAACAATCGATGGCGGAAATACATGGAATCAATATAATACGGGTTCACAATATGAAATCAGGTCTATTGCTTTTACAAATGCTAACACAGGTATTGGTGTGGGTAGAAATACGGGAGTTTTTCGGACGACAAACGGCGGAGTGAACTGGGTAAAATTTTCAAATGCAGCAGATTCGTCGCGCATTTATTATTCCGTTACGAATGCAGGTGCTAACAGGTTTATTTATGCGGGAGACGGAGGAATTATTTATCGCTCACTTAATAACGGCGCAAACTTTACACGCATTTCGAAAAGCTTTACAGATGAAACAATAAATAGCGTATCTTTTATTAATAATCTGACAGGGATTGTTTGTGGAAATAACGGTGCAATATTCAAAACAATAAACGGTGGTACAAGCTGGACCCGGCAAACCTGTCCTAATGCAGGTAATATTTTGAAAGTAAGATTATTTGACAGAGATACCGGATTTGCAATAGCAACGAATGGAAGAATATATAAAACGATAAACGGCGGAACTATATGGAACGCTATCTATTTCGATTCACTTGCAAACGGGTGGAGTACAGCGGATATCCCCGACAGGCTCACAATATTAATTACAGGCGGTTATTGCAAGCACGCAGGTGCAAAAACAACAAACGGCGGTATAAGCTGGGATACGGTTTATGTAGATTGTGAGTGCGGACCTCCTCCGATTCCCACAGGATGCACAACCCAGAATTTTGTTTCAATGGCAAGTAATAATGTTTATTTCATTGCAGGTGGTCACAGCGACCCTCATATGTCGGGTTATCCTTATGTTTTATTCGGCTTTGGCGGCGGCAGCCGCAGCTTTGGATTTGAAGGAGGTGGAGATAATAATTTAATAGGATTTGCAGATTACGCTGATACAAATTATGGTATTGCGGTCGGCGGCAGAGGAAGAGTGATGAGAACAAATAATAGTTTCAGAACCTGGACTGATTACTGGTATCCCATAGGCGGGTTTTCCTGGATAAATTATCTTTCTCTCGCAGATTCTCTAAATTGCTTAGCAAATATCGGTTTTTCTCAAACGGGATTTAATAATTCAGGTATTTATAAATCCATCAACGGAGGTATAAACTGGGCTTTATGCGGAGTGTTAAGCAATTCGCTGACAAAAATAAAATATTATAACTTTAATTATGCGGTTTCCTGGGGACCTTATGGAGGAATAATTGCAAACAAAGCTCCGGGAATAATCTTGCAAACAAATCCGCCGTCAGGCGAAGTTTCCGGAAGTTATAAATTGTACCAGAATTATCCAAATCCGTTTAATCCGGCAACAAACATTAAATATCAGATAACAAATAACAAATTAGTTACACTAAGGATTTATGACGTACTCGGAAAAGAAATCGCAACGCTCGTTAACGAAAAGCAATCACCGGGTGTGTATGAGGTGACGTGGGATGCATCACAATATTCTTCGGGAATTTATTTTTATAAATTAACCGCAGGGGATTTTTCAGAAGTAAAAAGAATGGTGTTTATAAAATAAAATTTTTATGAAAAAAATAATTGCAGCTCTGATTTTTTATTGTTTCCCGATTCGCAGGCTCATCGGGATTTCGATTCTCTCAACATTATTCATTACTCATAATTCATCAGGGCAATGGGTTCAAGTATCAAGCGGTATTGATGGTGGAAGAATAAATGCCTTAGCTACTGACGGAAATAATGTCTTTGCTGCGACCGGCGGCGGATTGTTTTTATCAACAAACAGCGGTGTTAATTGGAATCTTCTAAAAAACGGGATTTCTAATTTTAATGTCTCTTCAGTAGCAGTGTCTGGCAATAATATTTTTATTGGAACATTTGGCGGAGGCGTTTATCGCTCAACCGATTATGGTTTAAGTTGGATACAAATAAACAACGGGCTAACAAATCTTCAAATCTTATCGGTTGCAATTTCAGGAAGCAACGTTTTTGCCGGTTCATATTCAGGAATATACCGCTCAGCAAACAACGGGAATAATTGGATTTTTATAAATGATGGACCATCAACTTATTTAGTATTTAATTTAGTGGCATATAGTAATTATGTATTTGCTGCTGTGAATCCCGGAATTTATCGCTCGACAAATAACGGAATAAACTGGACTAACTGTAATGTTGCAGCAGAAGGCATTTTTAAGTGTGGTAATAATTTATATACAGCAGGGCCGATGTCTGGTGTTAGTACTTCATCTAACAATGGTGATAACTGGATTAATATTACAGGGGATTTGCAATATGTTGATACAAAAGCTGTAACATCCATTGGCGGAAATATTTACGCAGGAACTTATTCAAATGGAGTTTACCGTTCTACGAATAATGGTATAAACTGGATATCTTATAACAATGGTCTTTCAGACTTTCTTACTCTAACAATGACTTCAATCAATAGTATTGTTTATTTGGGTACCACTGTTGGGGGAGGATATACTATTTCTTCAACAGGAAACACCTGGACTCAAATTAATAACGGATTATGCAACAGGGATGTCAGAAGCATTTCAGAGTGCAATAATAATTTGATTTTAGCTGTGCCGAATAAAGGAGTCTTGATTTCTACAAACGGTGGAACAGCTTGGGAAACAAGAAGCAGTGGATTGACATGCTTGTATTCTGTCTCATTAGCGGCTATTAATAATGTTTTGTTAACAGGTACATTACCTTCTAATCCTCAAAATTGGGGGGTCTATTATTCTACTAACGGAGGAAATAATTGGATTATTACTTCATCAACAGGATTTAATTACCAGTTTTTAGTAGATGGGAATAATATATATAGTGCTTCTATAGGGATAAAAAAATCAACAAATAACGGAGTTAACTGGGTGGAAATCGGAAGTGGAATTACTGATGTAAGGGCATTATGTAAAAAAGGGATTTTTCTGTTTGGTGGTGGTTATTCAGGAATCTGCCTGTCTACTAATAATGGCGTAACGTGGGATACTGTTAATAATGGATTACCTAACAGACCATATACGGTAATTAATTGTTTGTTATCGGATTCGGTTAATATTTATGCGGGGTTAAGACAATACGGTGTTTATATTTCGACTAATAGTGGTACGAATTGGGTTCAGAGAAATTCTGGTCTCGGAGATAAAGATGTTTGGTCGTTATATAAATATGGGAATTATCTTTTTGCAGGAACAGATTCAAGCGGTGTTTTTATATCAAGTAATAACGGGCTTAACTGGACTCAAAAAAATAATGGGTTATTATGCCCGGGTATTTGGTCATTGTATGTGAAAGATGGATATTTATATGCAGGGACAATGGGTATGGGGCTTTGGAGAAGACTTATTTCAGATATAATTGGTATTCAAAATATTTGTAACGAAATTCCGGATAAATTTATTTTATTTCAGAATTATCCCAATCCGTTTAACCCGGCAACAAATATAAGGTACTCAATAAAGGAAAATGGTATTGTGACAATAAAAATTTACGACATACTAGGAAAAGAAATTGCAACTTTGGTTAACGAAAAACAGTCGCCTGGTATGTATGAGGTGACGTGGGATGCATCGCAATATTCTTCGGGAATTTATTTTTACAAATTAACCGCAGGGGAATTTTCGGAAGTAAAAAAAATGATTTTAATTAAGTAACTGATAATTCAACTAAAAAATTTTTATATTAAAACATAACTCATTCAAAAATGAAATCTCTTTACAAATTTACATTACCACTTCTTCTGGTTTTAATGTTATATTCGAATTCTTATTCGCAAAAGATAAGCCCGAATTTCCAGGTTATCAGAAAAGATACTCTGATTGCGATGACAGACGGAATTAAGTTAGACGTGTCTATATTTTATCCCGACACCGTAAAACCGGCAGCGGGCTGGCCTGCTGTGATATTCTGCCACGGATACGGCGGCTCAAAATACGATTATTTTTACGATGCGCTGGAGCAGACAAATGACGGATATTACAGTCTTTGCTACACCATGCGCGGACAAAAAGGTTCAGAGGGATTTTCAAATCTCATTAGCACAACGGAGATGAATGATTTTATACAGGTGATAAATTTTGTAAAAAGCAGACCTCTGGTAAATCCAAACATGGTCGGAGTAATGGGTGCTTCGCAGGGCGGAATTATTCCGCTCATGGCTTCCTGTTATAACCCGACTTCCAATTTATTAAAAAGTATTTGCTCCGATGTTTCCTCGCCAGAATTTGCTTCAAGCTGGATTGAAAATAAATGTGTAAAAATGTCTTTACTCTGGTCTTTAAGCTATCCCGACTCAATTGCACGGTATACCCAGCAGGTAAAAGCTTACCGCAACTGGATTCTCGCCGATACTCCCGATAAATGGGACAGCCTTGCATATTACCTGCCAATCAACAGGGATTTTTCAAATAAGCTTCATGATAATATTGTTCCGATTTGTTTCGGTCTGGTATGGCAGGATAAATTTTTTAATGTTGACGGATATTTGAAAAATCTTGGAAATATTTCGAGCGCTTACAGAATGTATATTGGTACATTCGACGGACACGGAGCAGACCCCGAACAAAACGAAACACATTTTTATGACTGGATAACAGGTGAGTGGACAGATTACTGGCTTAAGGGAATTGCCAATCATTCGATGGATTCAAGCAAGTTCATGTATGCTGCCAGCATATATCCCGTAACAAACTACTGCTGGACATGGCAGAGATTTTATTCCGATATCTGGCCTCCGCTTGGAACACAAAATATAAAATTTTACCTTCAACCGAACGGGAGATTGTACAACGAAGAATTATGGAATGTTTCTTATGATACCGTGGGTTTCGTAAACGATATAAAAGATACAACAATGACTATGACTGAAGCCGTGAACAGGGAATTCACGGGAGCTGTTTTCAATACCAAATTCGGAAAAACACAATACACATTCGATACAAAGCCGCTGCTTTCCGATACACGCATGGTCGGAACTCCTTTTGTTAATATTCATTATAAACCTTCTACCACCGTTGCACAGTTTAATCTGCAAATCTGGGAAATACTTCCTGACGGCTCGGGCGATCTCATAACACGCGCAAATTATACCGAAAGAAATATTACTCCGAATATAATACGCCAGCTTTATTTTTACGGAACAGCTTCAGCGCATACTTTTAAAACCGGAAACAGAATAAGAGTTATAATCACGAATCTGGATAACTTGACTTATGATTCATTTTTAAGAACAAACCCGTATGTACTGCCATCTCTTAAAAAAGCGAAGAATGTTATTTATATGAATCCTTATAATCCTACATATGTTCAGTTACCATTGATTGGATTTGTTCCTATTGGCATTCAGCCGATTTCAAGCAATGTGCCGTCTGAATTTTCGTTACAGCAGAACTACCCGAACCCGTTTAATCCGACAACAAATATTAAATTCAATATTCCGAAAAGGGATAATGTTACTTTAAAAGTATTTAACATTTTAGGAAAAGAAGTTGCAACGCTGGTAAAGGAAAATTTGAAGGCAGGAACTTATGAAGTGAAATTCGATGGTGGAAATCTTTCGTCCGGAATTTATTTTTATAAACTTGAAACACAAAGTTACAAAGAAACAAAGAAAATGGTTTTAATAAAATAATAATTTCCTATATTTAAGTAATAATATTCGTTCCTGTCGAAAACTGTTATAGTAAGTCTTTGCAATATTTTTAAAAAATAAAGTTTTAAAAATATGAAATTAAGTAAGTACTACATCATTTTTTTTGCTTTTATATTTTCTTTTACAGTAAGAATTATAGATTGTTA
Source organism: Ignavibacteriota bacterium (assembly GCA_003158365.1). Taxonomy (GTDB): domain Bacteria; phylum Bacteroidota; class Ignavibacteria; order Tepidaquicellales; family Tepidaquicellaceae; genus FEN-1279. The sequence continues at coordinate 12,469 of PMIW01000042.1, forward strand.
TGGACAATGGACTCAATGTAATGGAATATATGGAGAAACAGTTTACTCATTAGCTGTTTCCGGGAATAATATTTTCGCTGGTACTACATGGGGAATATATTCAACTTCAAATTTAGGAGTAAACTGGGTACAAAATACTTCAATTATTTACAGTGTAAATGCGATTACCGTAAATGGAAATAATATCTTCGCAGGAACGACATACCACGGGGTATATCGCTCAACCAATAACGGGTTAGATTGGTCACAAACTTCATTAAATGATGCAACTATTAGCTCCCTTACCAGAAGTGGAAATAATATTATTGCAGGTTCAGATGGTACGTACCTTTCCACAAATAATGGATTGAATTGGATTCAAACCGATATGAACGGTGGCGGCGTTAGATCGCTAGCCGTAAGCGGTAATAATGTATTTGCTGGTACACCAGGGAATGGTATTTATATTTCAACAAATAATGGTTTTAACTGGACTCAAACTTCAATGAATAATGGATGGGTTAATTCCATTGCAATAAATGGAAATAATATTTTCGCGGGAACATGGGAACGAGTATTCCTTTCAACAAATAATGGAATTAATTGGACACAGACCCCGTTAAATAAAACAATACTTTCTTTGGCAATCAATGGAAATATCGTTTTCGCGGGAACGTTTCAAGATGGCGTTTATATCTCAACAAACAATGGGAATAACTGGGTGCAAACCTCTCTAACAAATAGAGATGTTAATACTTTATTTACCTTCGATAATAATATTCTAGCCGGAACAGATAATTATGGAGTATATTTAACAACAAATAATGGAATAAACTGGACACAAACAGCTTTTAATAATACAACAATTTTATCGTTTTCAGCTAAACAAAATTATTTATTTGCCGGAACACAAAACGGTATTTTCCTCTCAATAAATTCAGGACTAAATTGGTTAAGAACAAATTTTGATAACGTACCCAACTTACCTCAAGATGTTAATTGTCTTGTAATGTCAGGAAATAACTTGTTAGCGGGAACAAATAACAGCTTAAATTTATCTTCAAATTATGGAAATAATTGGACAATAGTTTCTTCCATAAGTTTTTATTCCCTTTTGACAGTAGGGAATAATATCTTTGCAGGTACAGCGGGATCAAGTCCTCCTTATAATAATGGAGGTATATTTATTTCAACAAACGGAGGATATAATTGGACACAAACTTCATTAAGCCAAACAATGACGGTTTTTTCTCTTGCCGCTACCGGAAACATTATTTTTGCGGGAACACAATATACAGCGTTAGGGAGTGGTGGTGGAGTTTATATTTCTACAAATACTGGAAGTAATTGGACACCAACTTCCTTAAACAATAAATCAGTATATTCTCTTGCTGTGATGGCTGACAAAATTTTTGCAGGCACTTATGATTACGGTGTTTATTATTCCACAAATAATGGAACAAACTGGCTTCAAACTTCTTTCAATAGTCACAGAGTCTTTTCTATTGCCATAAATGATAATAATATATTTTTAGGTACAGATATGGGTGTCTTTTTATCTTCAAATAATGGTATAAGCTGGATAGATAAAAATCAAGGTTTCACAAATATTCCACAGGTAAATGCACTTTTGATAGATAATAATTATATATTCGCCGGTACAACAAGAAATTCTGTTTGGAGAAGACCACTTTCTGATATTCTAAATATAAAAAGAGTAAATATTGAAAATCCTTCGTCTTTTTTGTTGTATCAAAACTACCCTAACCCTTTTAATCCGACAACAAATATTAAATTCAATATTCCGAAAAGGGATAATGTTACTTTAAAAGTATATGACCTACTCGGCAAAGAAGTCGCGACGTTAGTTAATGAAAAATTGCAAGCGGGGACTTATGAAGTAAAATTCGATGGCTCTAATCTACCAAGTGGGATTTATTTTTACAAACTGGAAAGTGAGAGTTTCAGAGAAACAAAAAGGATGATTTTGATAAAATAAAAATAACAAGATATGAAAAGACTATTTTTATTATTTGTTTTTTATTATTTCCCGATTCGCAAGCTCATCGGGATTTCAATTCTTTCAACATTATTCATTACTAATTATTCATCGGGTCAGTGGTTGTGGCAGAATCCCCTTCCGCAGGGAAATGTTTTATACTCTGTGCACTTTGTTAATTCCCAAACAGGATGGGCTGTCGGACTCGCAGGAACAATTATTAAAACAACAAACGGGGGTGCGAACTGGAGTTTATTGTCCTATCCGACATCTTATTATCTTTATTCCGTTCGCTTTACAGATTCCCAGACAGGATGGGCTGTCGGTTCATCGGGAACAATACTGAAAACACTAAACGGAGGGACAAACTGGTTTTCACAGGCAAGTCCGACAGCACGTACTCTGCACTCTGTTTACTTTTCCGATAACCAGACCGGCTGGGCTGTTGGTGACAGTGCCAAAATTTTGAAAACAACGAACGGCGGTTCGAACTGGGTTTTGCAGACAAGCCCCACGGCAAATAATCTTTATTCTGTTCGCTTTACCGATTCTCAAAACGGCTGGGCGGCGGGCTGGACAGGAACAATCCTGAAGACAACAAACGGCGGGACAAACTGGAGTATTGTGCCAAGCGGAACCGCGTATTATTTTTATTCGGTTCATTTCTTAAATTCCCTGACAGGATGGATAGCAGGTGACGGTCCCATGATTCTTGTAACTACAAACGGCGGTACAAGTTTTACCTCGAGTCCCACCGGTACAACAGATATGATTCAATCCGTTCAGTTCACGGATGCTCAAACCGGCTGGGCGGCGGGAAGTAACGGAACGATGCTTAAGTCAACTAACGGCGGCATAAACTGGTCTGCTTTAACAAGCGGAACTCCGTATTATATTTCCTGTCTGCACTTTGCTGATTCTCAAACCGGGTGGGATGTTGGATATTCGGGAAATATTTTTAAAACCACAAACGGCGGAACTAACTGGGCTCAGCAATCGGGCGGACCATTAAATTTATTTTTATGCGTCCGTTTTTTCAATCTGCAGACAGGCTGGACTGTCGGCGATGCAGGCGCTGTTTATAAAACTACAAACTCCGGATTAAACTGGTTCTCTCAGACAAGCGGAACTAACAGGGATTTATGGTTTATATATTTACTTGATGCGCAAACAGGATGGATTGCGGGAAGCGCAGGAACAATTTTAAAAACTACAAACAGCGGTACAAACTGGTTTTCTCAATATTTTGATACAACGCGAAATCTTTTCTCCGTTCAGTTTGCAGATGCTCAAACCGGATGGGCGGTTGGCGATAGTACTAAAATTATTAAAACTACTAACGGGGGAACAAACTGGGTTTTAATGTCGAATTCTTCTTCTGCGTATTTTCGTTCCGTTCGCTTTGTAGATTCTCAAACCGGGTGGGTGGCTGGAACCGGCGGAACAATACTTAAAACTTCAAATGGCGGAACGAACTGGATTTCACAGGTGAGCGGGGTAACCTACCAGCTTCGTTCAATTTATTTTCTGGATTCTCAGACCGGCTGGGCGGCAGGAGATGCCGGAGTAATCGTGAAGACCACAAACGGCGGAACGAACTGGTTTTCACAATCGATTTCAAATTCAAATTATATAAGGTCAATATTCTTTACAGATTCCCAGACAGGCTGGATTGTCGGGGATAATGCAACACTCAACGGAACCATTCTGAAAACCACAAACGGCGGAACAAACTGGATTCTACAGACAAATCCAACATCACTCAGCCTTATGTCGATTTATTTTGTTAATTACCAGATCGGGTGGACAGTCGGATATTACGGAAGCATTCTCAGTACGACAAACGGCGGTACCCTGTTTGTTTCAAAAATATCACCGGAGAGTCCCGTAAATTATATGCTTTCACAAAACTATCCTAACCCGTTTAATCCTGCAACAAATATTAAATTCAATATTCCAAAAAATAATTTTGTCAATTTAAAAGTTTATAATATACTCGGCAAAGAAGTTGCAACGCTGGTCAACGAAAAACTGCAGGCAGGAAGTTACGAGGTAAAATTCGACGGAACAAATCAGCCCTCGGGAGTGTATTACTATAAAATAGTCTCCGGAGATTACACGGAAGTTAAAAAAATGTTAATGATTAAATAATGGAAGTTATTTAATCGTAATCCCGATAAACAAAGTGAATCGGGGATTCTTGTCAAATAATAAAAAACAAAATTAATTGTATGAAAAAAATTATTCTTCTGCTATCATTTGTAATTCTATTTTTTGCTTTTAATTTTTCCTTTGCCCAGATTTCCGAAACATCGATGAAAGATATAACCGAAACTGTAAACGACAAAATCAAATCACTGGAAGATGTCGAAGATATGGAGGTTGTGAATGTAACGATAGACCTGCTGGTCGGAACGCAGGGAGAAAAATATGTTTACAGGTACCTCGATAACAGTTTCGACTATAAAATACTTGTTCTTGGCGACAGAAGAATCGGGAAAATGAGTGTTGTAGTAAGGAAAAAAAACGAAGAAACCAATAAATGGATTCTTGTGGATAAAGCAAAAGGGGAAACAGCAACACTTGACCTTTATCCCGACTCCAGAGCTTTTTATGAATTTACAATGTCTATTGCAGAATTTAAAGAAGATTACACGGCGGGACATTTTGCAATATTAATTTATCACCACGACCCTCTGAAGAAATAGATAGTAAGTTATTAGGTTATTAAGTTATTTAGTTTTGTTTTATTTTTACATAATAATACAATAACTTAATAACTCAATAACTTCCGGTAGAATGATTATATATAAAATATCACATACCACACAGGATTTCGAAAAGGCGAAAGAAATATTTATTGAATATAAAAATTCTCTTAGCCTTGACCTTTGCTTTCAGAAATTTCACGAAGAAATTTCCGACCTTCCCTCGCAATATTCAGAGCCGGCGGGCTGCATAATTTTATGTTACGAAAAAAACGAACCTATAGGCTGCATAGCCCTGAGAAAGTTCGAAGGAGATACCTGCGAAATGAAAAGACTGTATCTCCGCCCCGAAGCTCGCGGAAAGGGAATCGGCAGAGTCCTTGCAAATAAAATAATTGAAAAAGCAAAACAGTTCGGCTACAAAAAAATGCAGCTCGATACACTTGAAACGATGAAGGAGGCAATTGCGTTATATAAATCAATAGGTTTCAAAGTAATTGCACCTTACAGGTTTAACCCGCTCGATGGTGTGATTTATATGGAGCTTGAATTATAAAAAAAATTATTATGACAGTAAAAGACGTTTTAATTTTACTCGAAAAAAATAAAGACCCCAGGGGAATCGAAAACCGGAAAAAAGAAATTATCGGGAACACGGATTCATTCGGAATCGGCCTGACCAAATTAAAAGCCCTTAGCAAAAAAATCGGGAAGAATCACGAGCTTGCAATGGAATTATGGAAAGTGAATAACTATGACGTGAAAATAATGTCAATATTAATCGAAGACCCGAAACTGGTGACGGAATCTTTTGTTGACCAGCGGGTCAAGGGAATGAATAAAGGTTTCGTACACGTGTTCTGCACGGTGCTGATGGCGAAACTTCCCTTCCTGAAAAAGAAAGTGGACGAATGGACAAAGAGCAAAAATGATTTAATCAGAAGATTCGGATATGCTTCGCTTTACGCCCTTGCAAGGGGCGGAGAAAATATTGAAGACAAATATTTTGAATCTTACCTGGGCATAATCGAAAAAAATCTGCAAAAGGAAGAAAACATGGTTAAGGATTCGATGAATAATTCCATATTTACAATCGGAATGAGAAATAAAAACCTGAACCAAAAAGCAATTGCAGTCGCAAAAAAAATCGGTAAGGTTGAAGTAGATTACGGAGATAATTCCTGCGAAGCAATCAACTGCATAAAGCATCTTACGGGAAATAGAGTTCAAAAAAGTTTTAAATAAAATTTATGAAAAAGTATTTGAAGAATTTATTCGATGCGGATAACCCTGCATTCGTTGCCGCCGTCGATGAACTTGCCCTGTGGTCTGCACCTTTCGGCATGACCCTGCTGGATAATATAAAATTAATTCCCGGAATCAAAGCTCTCGATATCGGCTGCGGTACGGGATTTCCACTGCTCGAGCTTGCAAACCGTCTCGATGATAAAAGCAAAGTTTACGGTATCGACCCGTGGGAAAAAGCCATCGACAGGATAAAAGAAAAAATTTTCCTTTATGAAATCACAAATGTGGAAGCACTGGCCGCAACAGCGGAAAATATTCCATTCGAAAATAACTTCTTCGATTTAATCGTATCCAATAACGGGATTAATAATGTTCAGGATCTGGATAAGACTCTTTCGGAGTGTTACCGCATACTTAAGCCCGGAGGGCAATTTGCATTTACGTTTAATCTTCCAGAATCTTTAAAAGAGTTTTACGATGTATTTGAATCGGTTCTCGAAGAACTCGGCTTGCTGCGCGAAATTCAAAAAATGCACGGGCACATTTTTGATAAAAGAAAACCAATTGATTTCATGGAGAAAGCTGCCGAAAAATCCGGATTCAAAATAAAATCAATAATTAAAAACCGGTTTCAATATAAATTTACTGACGGTAATACATTTTTCAGCTACCCTATGATTCGTTTTCACTTCCTGCCTTCGTGGAAAGAAATTCTGCCGCCGCAAAGGGTTGAAGAGATATTTCATCTAATCGAAACCAAACTGGACGAAATCGCATCGAAAGAAAAAGAGCTTGTGATGACAGTTCCGTATGTATGTTTCGATTGTTTAAAAAATCTCTAAACGCAAAACTCGTTAATCCGGGTTTGTCATAAATTTCATTATATCTAATAAAAATTAATATAACTATTTTTAAGGCTTATCGTATATTTTTTTATGGATAGAACGTTACGCTTGGAAAAAGAAAGAATCGGAAAGTTACTCTTCGAGTTTTCTCTCCCCGCAATTATAGGTATGATGGTAATGGCTTCATACAATATCGTCGACAGGATTTTCGTTGGCCGCGGCGTGGGAGCACTTGCCATTTCCGGAATAGCGATTACTTTTCCCGCAATAATTATTTTCATGGCATTCGCGATGCTGGTCGGAATAGGTGCGACAGCAGTTATCTCAATCCGCCTCGGCGAAAAAAAGACTGAACAGGCAGAGGAAACACTCGGCAATGCACTGACCCTTGCTATTATAATTTCGATTTTATTAACTGCAATATTTTATGCATTCCTCGA
>PMIW01000042.1:19779-21656 GCA_003158365.1 Ignavibacteriota bacterium
TACTCAATCCGATTTTTATTTTCGGGTTACACTGGGGCATTAGGGGTTCTGCGTGGGCTACGGTATTTTCGCAGGGTGTAAGCACTGCCTGGGTGCTGGCATATTTCTTCGGAAAAAAAAGCCACGTGCATTTTCATTACAGGAATTTAAAGCTCAAGAAAGATATCGTACTGAAAATTTTTTCAATCGGCGTCTCGCCGTTCACGATGCAGATTGCCGCAAGCATAGTTATAGTAATTTTTAATAAATCACTTCAGCATTACGGGGGAGACCTTGCAATTGCTTCGATGGCAATTACAAATGCGGTTGCGATGTTCATACTGATGCCTATTTTCGGAATTAACCAGGGGGTTCAGCCGATTATAGGTTATAATTTCGGAGCAAAACTTTATGCCCGCGTAAGAAGAGTTTTCATACTCGCAATTTATGCGGCTACAATTATATGCGTTCTCGGATTCATAGTGGTAATGTTTTTAAGCACGTACATTGTAGACTTTTTTGCAAAAGGCAACTTTGAACTTATCGATATTGGTTCAAGAGCGATAAGGATATATTTACTTATGCTTCCGTTTCTCGGATACCAGATTGTCAATGCCGCATATTTCCAGGCAATCGGAAAAGCCAAAAACGCAATGATTCTAACCGTTACCAGGCAGGTGGTTTTTCTTATTCCTGCAATTTTAATTCTTCCGCAATTCTTTAATCTTGACGGAGTATGGATGGCGGGACCCGTTGCCGACAGCATGTCCGCAATACTCTCTGCAATATTTCTTTACAACGAATTGAGGATATTGAAAAAACTGGAAAGAGAAAATATTATATTTAGTAATTAGTGAAAAATCTTTAATTCACGATTGATTATTATTATTAGTTTTGACTATTCACGAATTTCATTCTATCCAGCTTTTTATCAGTTCACTATGCTTAACAGGTGTAAACTCAACAAATCTGTACTCTGCTAAATTCTTTGTATGATAAGGGTCTCTTTCAAAGTATTCTTTTATTTCTTTTTCGTTATTTGCTCTTGCTACAACCATACCGCCTGTTTTGGGATTCTGCGGTCCGGACATCAGAAGCATTCCTTTTGCATATCCTTCATCGAGAAACGCGCGGTGAGAGGGTAAAACACCCTGAAGCTCTTCAAAAGACACTTTGTATGTGATTTCTACTATAAAATGTTTCATATTAGTTTTATTGTTTTCCGTATTGATAAATTTTTACAGTTTCTTCGGTTATCAGCGCACTGCCGATGCAGTCTGTTTCATCGAACATCTTCTTTAATTCATTAATCTTTACTTCCGTGTCAACTATTTCTATAACAATAGGCAAGTCCGATGAGAGTTCCAGAAGATTGGTTGTGTGAAGCTTGCTTGCTTTTCCGAATCCCGAAATTCCCCTGAGCACTGTCACTCCCGCAAAATGATTTTTTCGCAGCCACTCCACGAGGTACTGGTAAAGGTTTTTTCCTTTATATTTATCGCTTTCGCCGACAAATATCCTCATTAATATTGCCGTTGATTCTTTTTGCATTTTATTATCCTTTGTTAGTTAATAAAACAGCGAGCTCTTTTCCGAAATACACTGCAAGCAGGCACAGCGCAACGTTTAGCACGACATTAAAAACAAAAAACATAGTTTCACTGAGTTCCATAAGCCGGAACGATTCATACGCAAAGGTTGACATCGTGGTATAAGCGCCGATAAATCCAATGGTAGAAAAATCACGAAACTCAGGTGATATGTTTTTTCCCGTTAAAAAGCTGTAAACAATAAAACCGAGAAGAAAACTCCCCGTTACATTTACAAATAAAGTGCCCAGCGGAAAATTGCTGAAGTAATTATTTATGTACTTCGCAACAAGGTACCTTGCGACAGAA
>PMIW01000081.1 GCA_003158365.1 Ignavibacteriota bacterium
TTATTATCCATTAGTACAAATTGTTATATTCTATCATATTAATAAATTGGGGTTTTTAATTCAATTGCAACTGAGAGGGAAGATATATTGCCGGTATTTTTCTCTTTTATTTTTTTTATTTTATATCCCATGAGAGCATTTATATCTTTAAATCTTAGCGAAGAGAAAAAGCGGGAAGTTTTTGAAATTCAAAAAGAAGTAAAAAATCTTCTCGATTCAAGAGCATTGGATTCAATAAAATGGGAAGGGAAAGATAAGTTCCACCAGACGATTTTTTTTCTGGGAGATGTAACNNACGGCAACGCAAATGCACTATATGATAAAATTTGTGAGAAGCTTGGCAATTACGGATTCAAGCCCGATAAAATATTCCGTCCTCACATCACGCTCGGAAGAATCAGAAGGGATAAAAAAGTAAATCTTGAATACTTAAAAGAGAAAATAAAAATTGATTTAAGTATTAAATTGAGTGATTTTTATCTGATGGAAAGCAAGCTGGATTCCCGCGGGTCTGTATACAGGGAAATAAAAAAATTTAACCTTTGTTAAATCTGTTGCAGTACTTATCGATTAAAATCTGCGCATCCTCGAATCCGAGCTCTTTTGCCTTACGCCAGTCTTCGCAGGATTTTTTAATATCATCGAGTATCCTGTGTGTTACGCCCCTGTTGTAGTATGCTTCTGCGTAATCGCTTTTCAGTTTTATTGCCTTATTGAAATCTTTTATGGCTTTCGTGTATTTGTGATATTCCTTGCCGTAGAGCAGCCCTCTTGAAAAGTAGGCTTCCGCAAAATCAGAATTCATTTCTATTGCAATGCTAAAATCGGAAAGGGCGCCCTCGAAATCTCTTAATTCATATTTTTCAATTCCGTTTTTATAGTAATCTTCCGCGTTATTTGTGTACCTGTATTTTTTCATGTTGGCAAATTGGTTATGTAATCTAATTAATCCTGCTTGAAAATTAAACGAACAAATTCTTTTCCCACAAAAAAACGGCAAATACAATAAGGAAGACGAACTGTATTTGCCGAAAAGGAGGCGAACAATAAAAAAACTATGAAAACAAAATTTACAATACAAAATTACCCGTAATGAAAAATTTATTATATACCAAAATTTATCTCTTATACTCTGAAATTAATTTTCTTTCATTCTCTTCACGTAGCCCAAATGAAAATCCTTAATCAGTCTTACAAGGTCTTCGATTTCGTTTCTCGGCGGAAGAATAGTCGTTCTGAAATGCAGTGTTCCCGGCATCTGTCCGAATCCCGAGCCCGGCACTACGCAGATTCCTGTTTCTTCCAGAAGCGACATGCAGTAATCCGAATCTCTCTTTGCTTCATATTTTAATCTTTCGTCTTCACTCATTGCAAGCGGGTCAACACCTTTTTTATGAGGCAGTTCGAATTTAACATAAGCATACATTGCACCCTGAGGCACATCGGTTGACATTCCTTCTATTTTATTAAGTTCTATTCCGAGGATTTCGGATTTTGCTTTGAGCTCACTCAGTATCCCGTTTTTTTCTTTTTCATATAGCTCATAAGATTCTTCTCCGGGCTGAGGAGGATTGACCATCAGATACGTAACTATCTGCCCGTCAACATTTGAGCACAAACTTACGGATTGCAATTTTATGATTTGTTCAAAAACATCTTCCGGAATATTTCTTATTTCAAAATACCCGCCCCTGTGCCCGCACTCTCCGAGAAAACCTTTTGATACGGAGTGAAAGCTGAAGAGCGTAATTTCTTTTTCACCCATTTCGTGCATTGCCTTTGCGAATGAAACGAATTTGCATCCTTTGAGGTAAACATTTTCCTGGTAAACTTCATCCGCAAGAAGAGAAAGATTATATCTCTTTGCAAATTTGATAATCATTTTAATATTATCTACGGAAAGCACAGCCCCTGTGGGATTTCCCGGGTTAATAACAGCTATTGCAACGGGATTTATTCCGCCCGACTTTGCTTTTATTATGCTTTCTTCCAAAACTTTTTCGTTTAACTGCCATGAATTTTCTTCATCGAGATAGTAACCGATTAGTTTACCGCCGTATAGAGTGAGAGTTGCGCTGTAAAGCGGATATTGCGGAATCGGAATCATCACACCGTCATTGGGATTTTTCAGAAGTACTGTTAATACTGACTGCACACCTTTGCTTGCGCCGTCGGTTAAAATGATTTTATCTTTATCAGCCGGGATGCCGTCGCGTTTTTTAATAAAGTCTGCAATTGCCTGCCTTATAAAAGTAATTCCCGCACTTTGAGTATATGCACCTGTGCCGGTTGGATTTTTTTCAAGAATATATTTAGCTTTTGCAACAATATCTTTCGGATAAAATTTTTCTGCTGCGGGATTATTTATCAAATCAGGATATTCGAGAAGACTCAGAACCTGTCTTATATATGTAAGCGGTTTTTGTTTAAGCGCCTGCGGATTTCCGATGTTGCAATAGATAATCTTCTTTCCTTTTTCTTCGAGTTCCTGCGCTCTCAGTACAATCTTGCCCCTAACTGCATATTGAGCTTCAATCAGTCTTGAATTAATGTTTTTGATGTTAATCATAAAATATTTTTATTTATTGGATATGTATTTACAAATTTACCTGTTTTAAACTCACTTTAAAAGTCCGAAAAATATCACAGATTACACTGATTACATTGATTTCGCTGATTTCTATAATAAAATGATTTCAAGATAATATTTAATATGTCTAAAAGTCTAATGTCTATTGTAATTTTTAATTTCTGTAATTTCTTTTTCTCATTTTGAGCCATTAATTTCATTTTAATACTAAGTTCTAAATAAACATACATTTTTTTGTAAAAAAAATAAATGATTTTATGGCACGCGATTTGTATTAATAAGTATCAAGAAAAAATAATTTAAGAAAGGTAACAAAAAGTAAAATAACAAAAATCCCAAATCCCAATTTACCCTCAAATACTCCCTAATTTAGTTTATGGAGTATTTTTTTTATCCGGAAAATAAAATTTACGGGCAAAATTCTGAATTTTAGGTAGATATTAAATTCGCTATTTTGATTTATCTAAATTAAGTTATGGCAGAAAAAATAATTACATTGAAGGACAGAAAGTTAATCAACGAAAATACTCTTGCAATGTGGTTCGATAAAAAAGGAAGCGGGTTTGAGTTCGAGCCCGGGCAGTACGCAAAGATTACATTGCTCGAGCCGATTCACAACGATGATGAAGGAAACTCGAGGCTCTTTTCCATCAGCACTGCACCCACGAAAGATTATTTGATGTTCACTACGCGCGCGCTTGATTCGGCATTCAATAAAAATATTCTTGAACTTCCTATTGGCACGAAGGCGACAATAAGCGAACCCGGCGGAAACACCGTACTGCACAAGGATTCAGGCATATCTGCGGTTTTTTTAATCGGCGGAATTGGAATCACGCCTGTCAGGTGCATGGTTGAATATATTGTCGAAAGCAAGCTTCCGTACGATGCGACTCTTTTTTATTCAAATCCGAACGCAGAGTCGATGGCATTCTTCGAAGATTTCGAAAACTGGGCGAGAGTTTACGACGGTTTCAAATTCATTCCGACTATAGATGATTCTTCGAACAAGAACTGGAAATATAATGTCGGATACATAAATAAAGAATTAATCCTGAAAAATATCCCCGATATAAACAAACCAATTTACTATATTGTCGGACCGCTTGCTATGGTTGATGCAATGGAAATTCTTTTACTCGATATGGGCATCAGTAAAGATAAAATAAAATTAGAAAGATTTTAGTTATGAAATCCACATTAAGATTTACCGGCAGGGTAGCGAATTACGTGAAATACCGACCCTCATATCCTGAGGCAATATTGAATTTGCTTGAAAAGGAAATTGACTTCGACCAGCAGAAAGATGTTGCAGATATAGGCTCGGGTACCGGGAAATTGTCAAAGTTATTTTTGAATAACGAAAATCTTGTTTACGGAGTTGAGCCGAACGATGAAATGCGCGAAGCGGGCGAAAAAATTCTGAAGGATTATATTAATTTTATAAGCATTAACGCAACTGCGGAGTTTACGGCTCTTGCCGACAAGTGTGTTGATTTAATCGTGTCGGGACAGGCTTTTCACTGGTTTGATTCAGATAAAGCGAAAACGGAATTTCAAAGAATAATCAGGCCCGGCGGATTCGTGGTGCTGATGTGGAATAAACGCGACACGGATGTTTCACCGTTCATGCAGGAATACGATTCGCTTGTTCGTGAATTTTGTCCTGATTATGTTCCCGAAGACGGAATAGACGACTCTGTTTTAAACGGGTTTTACGGGGTGAAAAACTTCAGGCGTGCGAATTTCAAAAATCTTCAGACGTTTGATTATTCAGGATTAAAAGGCAGGCTTCTATCTGCTTCTTATGCTCCTATGGAAGGTGACTGCAGTAAAGAAATGCTGAAAAAATTAAAAGAAATATTCGAAAAGCACAATAAAGACGGCAAAATATATTTTGTATATAATACAAAAGTGTATTTTGGAAAAATAAAATAATAATTTAAAGGAAAATATTATGAAATGTAATATGGGCAAAACAGATAAGACTATCCGTATTATTATCGGAGTGGCAATACTTATCTCAGGTGTTATTTTTAACAGCTGGTGGGGTCTGTTAGGATTTATTCCGATAATGGTCGCACTGTCGGGAAGATGCGGTCTTTATTATTTATTAAAAATAGATACTGCAAAAAAAGAATCAGCAGAGAAATAATAAATTAAATGAACGAAAATAAAAATTAAAAATAAAAATATAAATGAAAACCATAATTGAACCGTTTAAAATAAAATCTGTCGAGTACGTAAAAACAACTACCAGAGCAGAGCGTGAAAAAATATTAAAGAAAGCATTTTACAATCCTTTCATGATTCCTGCGGAAGATGTACTGATTGACTTGCTGACTGACAGCGGAACCTCAGCCATGAGCGCGAAACAGTGGGCAGGAATAATGGACGGCGATGAATCATACGCGGGCTCGAAGAGTTATTTCAGGTTTGAAAAAGTAACAAAGAAAATATTCGGATTTAAGCATATAATCCCCGTTCACCAGGGAAGAGCGGCAGAAAGAATTTTATTCACGATGATTTTAAGCGATATAGATTCCGACGGAAGATTTATAAATGCCGGCAAGGGAAAATATATACCGAGCAACAATCATTTCGATACCACTCAGGCTAACATCGAGTTCAACGGCGGAACTGCAGTTGACCTCGTGATAGAAGAAGGAAAGCACCCGTCGGTGATTCATCCGTTCAAGGGAAATATGGATACGGGCAAGCTTGAAAAATTTATAAAAGAAATAGGCGCAAAGAATATTCCCGTCTGTATGATAACTATTACGAATAACACGGGCGGCGGTCAGCCGGTTTCGATGGATAACATAAGAAAGGTAAGCAAGATTTGCAAAAAACATAAAATCCCGTTCTTCATCGATGCGTGCAGGTTTGCGGAGAATGCATATTTTATAAAGATGAGGGAAAAAGGTTATGCGAAAAAATCCATACTTGCAATCTGCAATGAGATGTTTTCTTATGCTGACGGATGTACAATGAGCGCAAAGAAGGACGCATTCGCAAACATAGGTGGATTTATTGCGATGAACAACGAAGAGTGGTATGGGCAGTGTAAGAATTTACTTATCATTACCGAGGGTTACGAAACATACGGCGGACTTGCGGGAAGAGATATGGAAGCGATTGCGCAGGGGCTCGAAGAAATACTTGACGAGAGTTATCTGCATTACAGAATTATATCTACAAAATATCTCGGCGATAAACTTTTGAAAAGCGGAGTGCCTATAATCCGGCCTCCGGGCGGTCACGCGATTTATGTTGATGCAAAAGGAATGCTCCCTAATATGCCTGTGGATAAATATCCCGGCCAGGCGCTTGTTGCCGAGCTTTATTTAGTCGGCGGAATACGNNCTTGCAATACCGAGAAGGGTTTACACGCAGAGCCACATAGATTATGTTGCGGAAGTATTTGCCGAAATAAATGCGAACAAGAAAAAAATAAAAGGAATAAAAATAATCGAATCACCGAAATTCCTCAGACACTTTACGGCGAAATTTGCTCTCGTTTAATTAATTATGTTATAGAGTGTATGAGTTATTGCGTGTAAAACGCCCAACACGCCTGTCATTCCAGCATGTTTTTAGCTGGAATCCAGACGAAATATTTAGTTTTATTTCCTCGTTCCGAAGCCCCTGCTTCGGAACGCTTTTATTATAAAATAATAAGTTGCTTTCTTTTCACTCTCGTTCCCAATCCCCTGATTGGGAACGGTTTTTTTATATTCCAGGATTCAATATTATAATGCTCGTTACCAAGCTCCAGCTTGGTAACGTTTTTTTATCACATTTAAATTATTGTCATTTCAAATAAAATCTAAATTTATTAGAATACCATAATTAATCTAACAAAAATGAAATTCAAGAAAAGGCTCTTACTCTTTACTTTTTACATTTTACTTTTTACGAAAATTGCTTTCCCGCAAAATTTCACTCTCGTCGAATCCACACCTGTGGAGACTATTCTCGAGCAATCCACTCTTCCGCGTGCGGCGGATGTATGGCTGGAGATGATTAGCGGTGCGGATAAAACTCTCGACATAGAGATGTTTTACATTGCAAACGAAAAAGGCGAGGTGCTGGAGAAAATTCTGAAATCCATAAAAGATGCTGCAGCGCGGGGCGTACAGGTACGCGTGATTATAGATGAAGGATTTTACAATTCAAGCGAAAAATCTGCAGACGAGCTGAATAACATCTCAAACATAACCATCAGGAAAATCCCATTCAAAAAAATCGCGGGCGGAGTGATGCACGCAAAATATTTCGTTGCGGACGGGAAAGATTTATTCGTCGGAAGCCAGAACATGGACTGGCGCGCGCTTAAGCACATACACGAAATGGGCGTGAGGGTAAAGAATGTAAAAATGGCAAAGACTTTTCTGAATATTTTCGAAATTGACTGGAATCTCTGCACGGACTATTCCGATGCAAATAAAAAAATGCTTACGAAAACCTGCCTGAGGCAGGCCAAGAATATTATCTCGTCAAAAAAACCTTTAATCATAACCGACAGCAAACTCGGAAAAATAAAGCTCTATCCAGCATTCAGCCCTGCAGAAATTACACCTTCAAAATGCAGCAGCGAAATTGGCGAGCTTGTTAAGATAATCAAAAAATCGAAAGAGCGGCTTTGCATACAAATGTATTCTTATTCTCTGAAGGGTGAAAAGAGCGGCGAGGAATTCGATGCAATTGATAAAGCTCTCCGCGATGCGGCAGCGCGCGGCGTGAAAATAAAAATAATTTTCTCCAACTGGGCGATTAAAAAAGGCGCGACGGAATCCATACAGGCGCTTTCGACCGTACCTAATATCGAAATCAAATTCAGCAATATTCCCGAATACAGCGGGGGATTCATTTCTTATGCGCGCGTGGAGCACTGCAAGTACTTTATATCCGATAATAATATTTCGTGGGTCAGCACGGCGAACTGGGAACGCGGATATTTTTATGATACGCGAAATGCCACGATGATAATTCAAAATAAAAAAGTAAATTCACTTCTTGAAGAAGTCTTCCTCCGTGACTGGAACGGAAATCTGGTGGAGAGCGTGGACGTGGGTAAGGAATATAAGCCGGTGAAGAGGAGCAAATAATGCGCACACTCAAATTCAAGGCGGAGCTTTTGCCCGTGAGTTTAAAACAATTATGAATTATGAATTCTGAATTATGAATGAAGATCTATTTGCAATTCTGAATACTGAATTCTGTATACTGTATTCTGAAAAATCGCAGGGAATTTGAATTTTTGACATCTAATTTAAAATATACATCAAAAATTAACCTGCGGGAATGAGATTTTCAAAAGAAATGTTTTGTAATAATAAAATTAAAAAACAAAAATTATGAAATACAAATTACTCGGAAAAAGCGGGTTAAAGGTATCGGAAATTGCACTTGGTACAATGACGTTTGGCGAAGAGAATGGTACGATGGGTGCAGATAAAGCCGAAAGTAAAAAAATATTCGATGCATTCGTAAATGCAGGCGGGAATTTTGTCGACACGGCAAACAGATACCAGGAAGGCACGAGCGAAAAATATACCGGCGAATTTATGGGCTCTGCAAGGGACAATTTTGTACTTGCAACAAAATACACACTTGCGAATCCCGGCAGGAAAACCGATATTTTAGCTTCGGGCAACAGCAGAAAAAATATGGTGTATTCTCTCGAGCAAAGTCTGAAACGCCTTAAAACAGATTACATAGATTTGTACTGGCTTCACGCGTGGGATTATCTAACTCCTGTCGAAGAGGTGATGCGCTCGCTCGACGATATGATTCGAGCGGGAAAAATTTTATATATCGGAATTTCCGACACACCTGCGTGGATAGTATCACAGGCGAATACGCTTGCGGAGCTGAGAGGGTGGACGCAGTTTATCGGTTTGCAGATTGAATACAGTTTAATTCAGCGCGACCCTGAAAGAGATTTAATCCCGATGGCGAATGCATTCGGAATGACTGTTACTCCGTGGGGTTCGCTCGGAGGCGGAGCACTAACTGGAAAATATCTGAATAAAATACCTGACGAACCGCACAGAGTACCCGAAGGAAGCAAAAGGATAAACGAAAGAAGTACAGCCATTGCACGCGAAGTAGTAAAAGTAGCAGAAGAGCTTGGCGTAACACCCGGGCAGGTTGCTTTGAATTGGATAAGACAGCAAAAGGGAAGTTTTATTCCGATTGTAGGAGCGAGGAAAGAAGAGCAGATAAAAGATTCACTTGATTGCATTAATTTCACAATTCCGGAAAAAATGATGAACAGGTTAAGTGATGTGAGTAAGATTGAGCTGGGTTTCCCGCACGATTTCCTGAAAGAGCCGATGGTAAACGATATAGTTTATTCGGGTAAACGGGATGATATCGTAAAATAAGAAGTTAAGGAGTTAAGATAGTATTCTGGATTCTGAATTCGGTGTTTAATATTATGTCTAATATATTTAAAACATAAACAGACTATTGGAAGAAAAAGATTTAATTGAAAAAGTAATTTCGGGTGATGGGGAAGCATTCAGGGAGTTATATGATAAATTTTCTTCCAGGGTTTATAATACCACGCTTGGAATTTTGCAGAATACTGAAGATGCGGAAGATGTCACTCAGGAAGTGTTCATACAAATCCACAAATCAATAGAAAATTTCAATCAGGACTCGGCACTTTCCACCTGGATTTACAGGATTACGGTAAACAAGGCGTTTGAATTTATAAGAAGCAAAAAAAGAAAGAAAAGATTTGCAATTGTAAAATCAATTTTTGCAAAAGAGGAAGTTGAAGAGCCAACCGATTTTATTCATCCCGGTATTATATCTGAAAACATCGAGCGCGGGAAAATTTTATTCAAGGCGATTGGCAGGCTTTCCGATAAACAGAAAAGTGCATTTGTGTTAAATAAAATCGAAGGACTGAGCTATAAGGAAATCTGTGAGATAATGAAATTGTCTTTGTCGTCAGTGGAATCATTGATTTTCAGGGCAAAAGAGAACCTGAAGAAAGACCTGTTTGATTTTTACACGGAAAATATTTTATGAGCGCAAGTATTAATAAAATTAAACATCTAAATCAATAAAGATGGAAAAAAGAGAATTAATAGAGAATGAAGCAGAAAAAACACTGCAATCGCTGGAGGGAATAGGCAGGGCAGAAGCCAATCCGTTTTTGTTTACTAAAATTGCAGGCAGGCTGGGTGAATCGGAGCAGGTTGAAAAGAAATTCAATTTTAAATTAGCTCTTGGAGTGTTAATTATATTCACTTTAGTAAATATTTCTTCATACATATACGTTCAAAAAGATTCTTTTTTATCTGACTATACAAGGGAATATCAAATTTACTCTTTAACATCGGAATATTTTTCAATTAACAATTTTTATTTTTATTAAAAAAATCAGATTATGGAACAAGTAACTAAAAACAGAGTTTTATACATCTCGCTGGCGATTCTTGTATTGTTGAATGTCGTTACAATCGGTTCAATGTGGATGGCGAGGTCGCACATGAAACATATGATGTCCATGGGACCTGCCGGTCCGATGGGACCCGGCGGTTTTATGGGACCGGGAGGCGTTATGGGTCCCGGAATGCAGCATAACCAGGGGATGGAGCGTGTGAGGGACGGGAAGATGTTTCTTTCCGAAGAATTAAATTTCACACCCGAGCAAAACGAAAAGTTTGCAAAATTAAGGGATGAGCATTTTACTGCTTCGAGAAAATTATTCGAGGAAATGCACAAGTCAATGGACGATATGATTGACCTTGTAAAATCGAATGGTGATAATAAAACCAAAGCGGAAGAATATGCATCCCAAACTGCTTCGAAGCAAAAAGAACTTCAGATTTTAGCCTACAATCATTTTAAAAGCATCAGGGATTTATGTGATGAGAAACAGAAGGAAAAATTTGATGTAATATTGAAAGACGTTGCAAGGCACATGGCACAGCAGGGGCCGCCCCCGCCGCAGGAAAAAGAAATTCCATAAACAAAACCATCAATTAATAACAGTAATATCAAATATTAAACAGAGGGAAATAATAAAATATATTCCTCTGTTTTTTTTAATATGTTAAAATAAAAATTGACATATTAATTTACGGTGTATTTTATTAAATTAACTCGTCAATTTTGTAACTTTTAGCATATTTCAGTCTTTTTTGCGTAAAAAGCATGAAATTATATCATAAATACCCGAATTCATAGAAAATTAAGTGATTTTTGCATGGTTTGCAAATTGTGACATTCTTCAGGTACTTCTATTAAAGAGAAAATAAAATATTATGATTATCAACAAAAAAATCGCTGTCAGTGAAACCGGATTTATATTTAATCCCGCAACAGGTGATTCTTATTCAATGAATCCGATTGCCACGGAAATATTAGAGATGCTGAAAAAAGACATGAGCGAGGAAGAAATTAAAAACTTTTTGCTTGAAAAATACGATGTGAACAAGTCCGTGCTGCAGAAGAGCTATGATGAGTTTATAGATACATTAATAAAGCTTAACATCATAGAATAAATGAAGAGAAAAAAAATCACCGTGGCTGTGACGGGTTTGAACAATATCGACAATCCCGGTCCCGGAATTCCCGTAATAAGGGGAATTCTAGAATCGAAGATTTTTGATGCAAGAATAATAGGTCTTGCATATGAGAGCCTCGAACCGGGTATTTACATGCACGAGCTTGTCAATAAATCCTATCACATTCCGTATCCCACGGCAGGTTCGGATATATTGCTGAAAAGGCTTGAGTATATAAATGATATTGAAAAGATAGACGTGCTGATTCCGAATTTCGATGCAGAGCTTTACACTTTCATGAAAGCATCTGCAGATCTGGAAAAAATGGGAATAAAAACATTTCTTCCGACACTGGCGCAGTTTGAAGAGCGCCAGAAAACACTTCTCCCGATGTTCGGTAAAAAATATAAAATAATCGTACCGCACAGCAGACCGATATTTTCCGAAAAAGAGATATACGAATTATCAAGAGATTTTACTTACCCTTTACTTGTAAAAGGAAAATATTACGATGCTTATATTTCATATTCCACCGAACAAACTAAAATGTATTACTATAAAATAAGCGGTAAATGGGGATTACCGATAATAATACAGGAATTTGTAGAGGGGACGGAAGTAAATGTTGTTGCGCTCGGGGACGGAAACGGCAACACAATCGGGGCTGTTCCTATGAGGAAGCAATATATAACCGACAAAGGAAAAGCGTGGTCGGGAATTACGCTGGACGATTCGAGTTTATTGTCTTTGACCAAAAAGATAATAAAGAAATCGAAGTGGAAAGGCGGAATTGAACTTGAAATGATAAAAACAAAAGACAATGAATATCATTTAATTGAAATCAATCCCCGTCTTCCTGCATGGGTTTACCTGGCCGTCGGGGCAGGGCAGAATCTTCCGGAGGCGCTGGTAAAATTAGCGCTCGGAATGAAAATCGAGCCGTACAAAAAATTTCTTAAAGGTAAATTGTTTCTAAGGTATTCGTATGATTTGATTTGCGATATATCTGAATTCGAAAAATTAACGCATTACGCCGAACTATAGTAAAAACGATATGAAAAAATTAAATTTCGAGAGACCCATAATAAAAAAATTAAACGTAGGTCCTTCGCATAAATTCGGATTAAAAACAGAATTTGAACCTTTGACTCATATAGATGAAATATCTGTTAAGGATATGCTGTCTGAATACGGTTCACCGCTTTTTATTATTTCCGAGAAGTCAATAAGGAAAACATATGCCGAAGCTAAGCGGGCGTTCGAAACAAGGTATCCCAAGGTTCAGTTTGCCTGGTCCTACAAGACAAATTATTTAAATGCAGTCTGTAACGTTTTTCACAAGGAGGGTTCATGGGCGGAAGTTGTATCGAGATTTGAATATGATAAAGCGGTTGATAACGGTGTAGATGGAAATAAAATAATATTTAACGGTCCGGAAAAAACCGAAGATGATTTGAATCTTGCCGTTGAAAACGGTTCATTGATTCACATAGACCACTTCGATGAACTATACACGCTGATAGAAATTGCCCAAAAACACAAAAAGAAACCCAAAGTTGCAATAAGGGTGAATATGGATACGGGTATATATCCTATGTGGGACAGGTTCGGATTTAATTACGAAAACGGTGAAGCCTGGGAAGCTGTTAACAGAATTATGATGAGCAACAAGCTTGACCTTGTAGGATTGCATACACATATCGGTACTTTTATAATGACTGCAAGCGCATATGCAATTGCCGCTAGTAAATTGGCAGACCTTGCGGTAAATTTGAGAAGAAAATACAACCACAATCTGAATTATATAGATATAGGCGGAGGGTTTGCATCGAGAAACACTCTTAAGGGCTCTTATCTTCTCGGCATAGATACCTCTCCGGCATTTGACGATTACGCGGAAGCCATAACAACTTCCCTGATAAATTCACAGCTCGACCCCGAGAATATGCCTATGCTGATACTGGAAACCGGGCGTGCACTGATAGATGATGCTGGAAGTTTAGCAGGAACAGTTATTGCGAACAAGAAACTTTCCGACGGCAGGCACGCAACGATTGTGAATTTCGGAGTTAATTTGCTCTTCACTGCATTCTGGTATGAGCATAAAATTACCCCCGCACAGGAATTTTCACAGCACTCCGAAACAACAAGCCTGTTCGGACCGCTGTGCATGAATATTGACCAGATAAGAGAATCAATTTATCTTCCTGCACTGAAAAAAGGAGATAATGTTGTTGTCAGCAGAATAGGCGCGTATAACATGACACAATGGATGCAGTTCATTACATTAAGGCCCAATGTTGTTATGATTGATACGAAACAAAATGTTCACGTTATCAGGCAAAACGAAACAAACAAAGATATAACAGGTCTTGAATCAGTTCCGGAACATTTAAAACTTAAATAATTACTTTTGACTTTTAAACAATACATAAGAAGTATTATTAACAGTTACTCAATCATTTTCTTTTCCGACCGTTACTTTTTTGCGGTGATTTTGATGGCTGTTTCTTTTTTAAATGTATTTGCGGGAATATGCGGGTTTATTTCTGTTGTCCTTGCCTCGTTGCTTTCGGATATTTTAGGATACGATAAATATAAGACAGAAAAAGGTTATTATGGTTTTAACTGCCTGCTGATAGGGCTTGGGATAGGGCTGAACTTTCAGCCGGACTGGCTTGTGATGATTATTGTACTGATAGCTTCTTTTATAACTTTACTGTTTACAGTAGTTCTGGAAAACACTCTCGGTAAAAACCTTTTGCCGTATTTAAGCCTTCCGTTTTTAATTCCGTTCTGGTTCATTCTGCTTGCAATGAGGGAGCTGCATTTTTTGGCTTTAAGCGACCAGGGTATATTATTCCTGAACGAGCTTTTTGTAATCGGGGGAAACAGGTTAATCGATATTTATGACTGGTGGAATAATTTTGAATTAATTACTTCGGTAAAAATTTATTTCCTTTCGCTCGGAGCAATATTTTTTCAGTATAAAGTTATACCGGGAATTCTTATTGCATTTGCCCTGCTGTATTATTCAAGAATTGCTTTTACATTATCGCTCATCGGTTTTTACGCGGCATTCTTTTTTTACCAGTTGATGGGTGCGGGTTTTTCGGAGATGGGTTTTTCATACATAGGATTTAATTTTATACTCACATCAATTGCGATAGGGGGTTATTTTCTGATTCCTTCGAAGACCTCATATTTCTGGGCGCTTATTCTTACGCCTGTTACGGTTTTATTTACTTTGAGTTTAAGCCGGTTCTTCAATGTATGGCATATATATATTTACTCTTTGCCTTTTAATCTTGTCGTGCTTTTATTTTTATATGCGTACAGGTTAAAAGTTTATAAACCTGCAAGGTCGCTTGAAGTGGAGATTCAAAGAAACTCGCCCGAATTGAACTTATATATGAGTCTTAACAGCAATCACAGGTTTAAGGATTATTCTCTTTATCCTATAAGACTGCCTTTTTACGGTGAATGGAAAATTTCTCAGGGACAAAAGGGAGAGCTGACGCATAAATCAAAATGGCAGCATGCATGGGATTTTGTCATAATTGATTCGGAAGGTAATACCTACAGGGACTACGGCACGAAACTCGATGATTATTATTGTTACAATAAAGCTGTATTATCACCATACGATGGATACGTGCACGAAATAATTGACGGTATTCCGGACAACGAAATAAGGGATGTCAACGTGGAAGATAACTGGGGAAACACTATTATCATTAGGCACGGCGAAGGTTTTTATTCGAAGATTTCTCACCTCCGGCCGGGTTCGTTCAAGGTTATGAAAGGCGAATGGGTAAGGGCAGGACAGCTGATTGCTTTCTGCGGAAGTTCGGGACGCTCACCCGAACCGCACATACACATGCAGTTTCAGGAAGTGCCTTTCCTGGACGGAGAAACAATCGATTATCCGATTTCACAATACGTAAAGAAGACCGATGCAGGTTATGAATATAATTCATATTCTTATCCCAAAAAAGATGAAATAGTTTCCAATGTCGAAATTAATACACTGATGAAAAAAGCTTTTCACCTGATTCCGGGAGATGTATTGAATTTTGAAGTTGAAAAGAAGGGAAAGGTAAAAAAAGCAGAGTGGGAAGTTTTCACGAACATTTACAATTATTCCTATATCTATTGCAAAACATCGAATTCATATGCTTATTTTGTCGAAGACGGGAAAACTTTTTATTTTTATAATTTTATAGGAAGTAAAAGGTCTTTACTTTATTATTTTTTTGTTTCGGCATACAAGGTTCCGCTCGGATTTTATAAAAACGTAACCGTTAAAGACACATTTGCTTTGCATTTTGTCTTCAGCAAAGCGGGATTGTTTTTACAGGATTTCATTGCTCCTTTTTTTGTATTTTTAAATTCAGATTACTGTTTGAAATACAGCGAGATTGATGAAGTAATAAATCCTTCTTATTTAAAATTAATTTCATCGGCAGAAAAAACTTTCTTTGGCAGGAAAACAGGTAAGAAAGAATTTTCAATGGAAATAAGCGGGGATGGTATAGAGACTTTAACAATTTTTTTAAAAAATAAAACAATAAAAGCAACGTGTATAAGGTAATCATTTTACTATTTGCAATTTTGCTTTCAGGTGTTGCTCTAAAAGCGCAGAATAAGCCCGATCCGAAAGAAGTAGACAGGATAACCCTTTCTCTTTTTACTGCGGGAAAGTGGGATGAGGTCATTGATAAATGTGAAAGCGCAATAGACGAAGGTGTAGATTTCTATGTGTTAAGATTCCGGGCAGGAGTATCATATTATAAAAAAGAAGATTATCTTTCCGCTGCAACACATTTTGAAAAAGCATTGATTTTTAACCCGGTTGATATTGTTTCTATGGAGTATCTGTATTATTCATACCTTTTTGTTGGGAGGGAAAGCGAAGAGCTGGCTTTAATTTCGGTGATGCCGCTAAAGTTAAAAAAGAAATTGCAGGTATACAGTAAATTTATTTACGGAGCTTACACGGAGGGCGGATATACTTTTAATTCCGATTTTTCCGAACAGAGGCAAAACGGGTTTCAAAGATTACCGAATTTATACAACGAACAGAAAATAGGTAACGGCATAACTTATATTGATTTAGGGCTGATGCACCAGATTGGAAAGAATGTAAAAATATTTCAAAGTTATAATAATGTTTCTGCTACATATAACGAGCAGATTATGGAAAAAATCAACGGGTTGAAAAATTTTGACACAAAAACTGCCCAGGATGAATATTACCTGAATATTAATTTTAACCTGGGTAAAGCCTGGAATTTAATAACGGCCTTTCATTATATGTATACGAGGAGCGAAGATGTTGATTTAAGATACGACAGCATAGTTTTTCCGTGGATATCGCATTACGACCTTGTAAAAACACCCGAGAATGATTTTATCGCATTATTGGGAATAACGAAGCTTACAGGGCATTTCAGGCTGGGATTGAAGAATTCCTTATCCAATATGAACAATGCATCTCAGCTTCAGAATACCGCTGAAATTGTTTTTTATCCTCTGGGAAATCTGAATTTATATACGATAACCAATGCTACATTTTTTACAAATAAACAATGGGGCGGCGAAACTAAAAGCTCCGGTATATTAGACCAGATGGCTGGATGGAAAGTTTTTGAGAATTTATGGATGGAAGCAGGATATACTTTCGGATATATTTATAATTACAATGAACTCGACGGTTTTATTATATTTAATAATTCAGATAGAATTTCGAACCGGGTCAGTCTGAATTTGATTTCACCGATAAGCAGGCATATACAGTTGTCATTCAGGTATCAGTATTTAAACCAGGAGCTTTCGACATTATATTATATATCGCCGAAAAATTTCAATACGAATATTACAAATAATACAAATCACAAAATAATCGGAGGTTTTAAATGGATTTTTTAAAAAGAATAAAAATATTGGTGCTGTTTGCATTTATCATTTTAGTGATATCGCAAATTAATGCGCACAGCAATACGGACATAGGTCCCGACAGCGATTTGCAGAAAGCATTTAAAGACAGCTATGCATTCGAGAAAAACGAACTTTACAGCAGTGCAATAGATGTGTTGAAAGGCGTGTATAACGAAAAAAACTACGAAATAAATTTAAGGCTCGGATGGCTAAATTACCTGAACAAGCAATATGATGAATCCGTAAAGTATTACGAAACAGCTTCACAACTGCTTCCGTATTCAATCGAATCGAGATTCGGAATTATAAACCCGCTTGCTGTCCAGGAAAAATGGGATAAAGTTACCGAGCAATACGTTGCAATTCTTGCAATTGACCCGCAGAATACACTTGCAAATTACAGGCTCGGGCTGAGCTATTATTACAAGACCGATTATGCGAATGCATTTAAGTATTTCGAAAAGGTTGTAAATCTTTATCCTTTCGATTACAATTCGAATTTAATGTATGCCTGGTCGAATTTCCAGCTCGGTAAAACCAAAGAAGCCGAAATGCTTTTTAAGAAAGTACTGCTGATTAGCCCCGACGACGCATCTGCGCTCGAAGGACTGGGACTGCTGGGGAAGAAGTAGGTTTTTCGTAGTGTCGAAAATTAACCCCCGGCACAAATGTATCCGCTCTGTCATTCTGGCCCCGATGATATCGGGGTAAACTCCGGCTTTGGGGTACCCTCTGGGTCATCCAGACGTAATATAAGTCTCTATCCGCTCTGTCATTCCGGCTGCGCCCCCTCTGTCATTCCGGCTGCGCCCCCTCTGTCATTCCGGCGGATTTTAGGCCGGAATCTAAAATTCTTCGCTCTTTCTCTTCTCTTCCTCTCTCATCACAATAACTTCTTTCATCAACTCAATTTCTTCTTTACTAAATAAATCATAGAATAAATCTTTCTACTCCTTATTTTTTTCTTCAATTATTCTTATCTTCCAGTCCCTGTGCCAATCTTTTAATTTTTTTTCTCTATTTATTGCGTCTTTTACATATTTGAAGATTTCAAAATATACAAGTTTGTTTGCTCTGTAAGTTGAAGAAAACCCTTCAATTATTTTATCTTTGTGCTCTAAAACTCTTCGTAGCAAATTATTGGTTACTCCAATATAAAGTACACCATTTTTTTTACTTGCTAATATATATACATAAAATGTTTTTTCGCTCATTAATATGTATTTGTTTTGTTTTTTTAGATTGGCTTCGCCGAACAAAAAGCGTTTCCGGCCTAAAATCCGCCGGAATGACAGGGGTGTTGGGTTAGTTTTATTTTAAGAGTATCATTTTCTTTGTACCCATTCTGTTTCCATCAAATAATAAAGAATAAAAATATATTCCTGAAGATAAATTGTTTCCATCAAACCTTATTTCATAATTTCCTTTTGACTGCTTTTTGTTTATTAAAGTTGTGATTTTCTTACCCGTAATATCAAAAATAATCAACTTAATGTTCGAAGTTTTTTCTGTTTTATATTTTATATTTGTTGAATTGTTAAAAGGATTAGGAAAATTTTGCTTTAAATCTATATTTGATGGAAGAATATTTGATATTTTATTAATAGAAGTTATTGGACCCCCTCCATTACTTGTGCGAGCAAAATTATTGGTTGAATATGTATTCCAGGCAAAACCAATTAAACTATCAATCATTAAAATTCCTGATGGTACTGAGATTTGACAGTTTTGGTGACCCCAACTCGTTCCCCCATTTGTTGAAACTAAAATATAATTAATAAAACCACACCATATTTTATTTTTATTTAATGCTTGTATTTGTCCTATTGTATAATTTAAGCCATAATAAAATTGCAATATCCAATTTTGTCCAGCATTTGATGTAAATAATATCTTTGTATTATTACCAAGATTTGGATTATATACTACCCATCCGGTATCTTTATTTAAAAAGCAATAATTGTTAACGCTACCTGCTTCACTAAAATTTATTATTTGCCAATTATATCCACTATTTGTTGTTTTGGATAAAATACCTCCGGAGAGAATAAAACCACAGTACTGACCGTTATATTTCTCTTTAAGAAAAATCATTGTCGAGGGTACCCCACCTGTCCCTGTAGAAATATTTTCAATATTCTGAAATCCATTTGTCGTTCTGAATGTAATTTCGGCTGAATTAGGAGGGTTAAAGTACCAGGCATCTACATACCTTGTATCTGCGCCTACCATATAAAACCCGCTGAATACATACCCGTAAGAATTCTGCATAATAGTCCAGTTATATCCGCTATTTGTAGTTTTAAGCATTAAATGCGATAAATATCCCTCCCCTCTTGCATATCCGAGCGTATCATTTATAAATTGAAAAACCTCTACTTTAGTGGAATCATTGAATATTACATTCCAATTTAATCCGGAATTGGTAGTTTTTATTAAATAGAAATTATTGTACGACTGTAAAACCGAAGCCCAGCCTGTATTTTGATTGATAAATTGTATCTGATACACCTGGCCTGAAACAGGTAGAGCGATTTGCTGCCACTGCGCAGAGCAATACTCAATATTAAATGTTAAATTTAAAATTATAATTAACAATGTTGAGCGAAGCGAAATCTCGATGAGCCTGCGAATCGGGATCAAATGTACAATGATAAAGAATAGAAGAGCTATAATGAAAACTGTAAGCTTTTTCATAGACCGGTAATTTATTAATTCAAATTATATATCTTTTCAAATAATGTCAAGTAAGATTTACTAATACGATTTAACTTTTTCATAAAAGGCAGGATTTAATTTTAAAAATAATTTACTTGGATTAATTTTTTCACATAAACTTTAATAGTATCTATTTACGTTATACTATATACGAGTTCTTTTTTTAGAAAAATTTAATTGAATTATTCAATAAATAACATTATTTTAAAATACAATTTCGATTTTAAAAATATTTAACAGATTATGTTTAATAAATCACACATAAAACGTAATCTTTTTTTTCTCTTATTATTTGCCGGTTTATCCTACGCACAAACCAGCGAACCGGAAGGCGAATCCCCTGAATCAATTATTCAGCGTGACCTTTTTATAAAAAACAGGCGCTCGGGCGGAGCCGAAAAGACATTGCCTTTTGATGTTTATTCAAGAGCAATGGAACGCAAAAGAATTATTACCGAAGAAAGCAGGCAATATGACAATATTAATTCCACGAACTGGGTAAGCGTGAATCCGAACGGAATGTTTTATAATGTGACGGGAGTCAATTACATTTCGGGAAGAACAAATTCGATTGCATTTCATCCGACAGACCCAAATACAATTTATATCGGCTCGGCACAGGGCGGAGCATGGAAAACCACGAACGGCGGTGTAAACTGGACGGTTATTACGGACGGACTTTCGAACATATCAAGCGGAAGTATAGTTGTTGACCCGGTGAACCCGAATGTTTTATATTACGGAACGGGAGAACTGAATTTTTCCCTCGACAGTAAATACGGTGATGGTATTTTTAAATCAACCGATGCAGGAGCGACATGGACAAATGTTGCACCGGCTGCAACAATTGGTACTTATGTTGCACAAATGGCAATCGACCCTGCCAACACGCAAAATGTTTATGCTGCAACCAGCAGCGGATTATATAAATCTACAGATGCAGGAGGAACCTGGACACTGAAAACTGCTTTTAATTATGCAATGTGTGTTATAATCGACCCGGCGAATACGCAGGTGATATTTGTTTCATCGGGCACATATGCTGCGGGCGTAATTAATAAATCAACTGACGGCGGAAATACCTGGACGGCATTATCATCCGGTTTACCTGCTTCAAACAAAGGAAGAATACAGCTTGCAATGGCACCAAGTAATCATTTAATAATATATGCCAGCATAGCAAGCAGTGCCACATATGCTCTTTTGGCATTATCGAGAACTACAGACGGTGGCACAACATGGACAACCATGGCAACTTCTCCGAATCCTCTGGGGACCCAGGGATGGTATGATAATGCAATTGTTGTAAAACCGTCAGACCCCAATTCCGTTCTGGTTGGCGGGCTGGATATTTATCTTTCGACAAACAGCGGTACTACACTTACACAAAAAAGCTCATGGTCGACATCAAGCACAAACCAGTTTTCACACGCAGATATTCACTGCCTTGCATATAACGGGGCAAATCTTTATTGCGGTTCGGATGGAGGTGTTTATAAATCCACTAACGACGGAACAAGCTGGACTGATTTAAACAGAACACTTTCTACTTTGCAATTCCAGAGTGCGGATTATGACCCGACTAATGTTTTGAATTTATACGGCGGATGCCAGGATAACGACAAGGAAACTTCTACTGACGGAGGCGTAAGCTGGATACAGAGAACGACAGGAGACGGAGGTTATACAATCGTTGACCCCGTAAACACAAATTATATTTACAGTCAGTACGTAAACGGTACTTTGTACCGCTCGAATAATTCAGGTGCTAGTTTTACGAGCATCAGGCCAACGAGTTCTACAGGCGGACTTTTTTATAATCCTTTTGAAATGGCACCGGGTGACCACAATACGATTATTTATGCGCAGGCAGATGTCTGGAAAACAACTGCAGCCCAGACTGTTGCTTCCGGCGGATGGACAAGAATTGCCACTACTGCAACCGTGAACGGCAATGTTTCCGCAATAGGAATAAGCACTCTGTCTACAAATAAAATTTATATTGGTACAGATAACGGAAGAATTCTTGTAACGACAAATAACGGTACAAGCTGGACTGTTACTACAGGTTTACCTTATGTAACGGATTTTATTGTTGATCCAGCCAACGATAACATTTGTTATGCTTCTTTTGGAGGGGCAGCAAATAACCAGGTACAGAAAACAACGAATGGCGGAACAACCTGGACAAATATTTCGGCAGGACTCCCGAATATCGCGGCTAATTCTTTGATACTTAAAACAATAACGGGCAGAGCTCTTGTTGTTGGAATGGATGCGGGAGTTTATTATACTACAAACGAAGGTGTGAACTGGTTAAGTTACAATACGGGTTTACCGAATGTGCAGGTCTACGATTTAAAATATCACGAGAGTACCGGGTTAATATTAGCTGTCACACACGGTCGCGGATGTTGGACTATTTCGGATTCACCGCTTCCGGTTATACTCGCATTTTTTAATTACCAGGTTTCGCAAAACAGCATAGCTCTGCGTTGGGCAACCCAGCAGGAAATTAATAACAACAGGTTTGAAGTGGAAAGATTAAGGCAGGGAGAAACAGGCAGCGACTGGGTTCAGGCAGGCAGTATAAGCGGCAGCGGAACAACTCACGAAACAAAATATTATTCATTCACGGATGAAAATCTGTTCCCGGGAAAATATAATTACAGGTTAAGGCAGTTTGACAACAACGGAAATTTTGAAGTGTTTAATTTAACACAGGTTGTATCGGTAAATCTTCCGGGTGAATTTAAACTGTATCAGAATTATCCTAATCCCGCAAACCCGTCAACCAGTATTGATTTTAATTTGCCCGTTAATTCAAAAGTAAAATTGATTATTTACAACATGCTCGGGCAGGAGATGGAAACCGTTATTAATTCCGATTTAAGTGCAGGGTATTATACCAAAAAAATTGACCTCACATCTTTATCAAGCGGAATCTATTTTTACAGGCTTTCGGCAGCATCTCCAAGTGCAGGGTTTGACAAGACAATAAAGTTTATTGTATTAAAATAAGAAAAAAACTTTTCCCTTATTTTTTTAACAATATTCCTTTATTTTTCAACTATGGATTGTCCCTTTTGCAATATAGTTGAAGATAATTTTATATTAAATTCCGAGCTTGCATTTGCCGTGAATGATATACATCCCGTTTCAAAAGGACATACCCTTGTAATTCCAAAAACACATGTGCAGAACTATTTTGATTTAGAACGCGTATATCAAATAGCCTGTTGGGAACTTGTGAACAAAGTAAGAGTATATTTACAGAAAAAATATAATCCCGACGGATATAATGTCGGATTGAATATTAACAGGATTGCGGGGCAGAGTGTATTGCACGCTCATGTTCACATTATACCCCGATATTCAGGCAAGTCTCATGAAAACTACGCCATTGAAAACATGGCAGAAAAAGAGTTTTTTTAAAAAGGAGAAAATCTTATAGAATATTTGCTATTGTTTTTCATTTAAAACATAAAAAAACGCAAATGAAAATTCCATCTCTTAAAGTTCTTTTCGAAAGTACAAAAGAAACTTTTCTCAGGTTTCCTTTTGTTATTTTAACATCAGTGATTGGCGCAGGATTTATGATTTATATTATAGACACGCCATTCGAAAGACAGGAATCTGTCAGGTATCTTTATAATGTTGTGATTGCATGCTCTCTTGGCATATCTTTCCTGCTTGCATTGAAATTTATATGCGAAAGAGTAAAGACGTCAAAAACTGTAACCCTCGTAACGCAGATTACCGGTCTTGTACTTTTGGTTGCATATTATTTCTCTCTTCCGAAAGATGTTGGTTATGCGGATATTACAAGATATTTTCTTTTTATGATTGGGATGCACCTGCTTGTATCTTTCTCACCGTTTGCAAATAAAAATTTTTCACTGGAAAGAAAAGGATTCTGGCAGTTCAACCAGAATTTATTTATCAGGATTCTGATAACGGGTGTTTATTCCGGAGTTTTATATGCTGGCTTATCCGTTGCGATTTTATCTTTTGACAAGCTTTTCGATGCCGGTATAAATTCTAAAATATATACAGAACTTTTCTTTTTCATTCTCGGCGCGTTCAATACCTGGTTCTTCCTTTCCGGTCTACCGGAAAATCTCGATGAACTCGAAGGCATGGATTTTTATCCTAAGGGTCTGAAAATATTCACACAGTACGTTTTGCTTCCGCTCGTAATAATTTACCTTCTTATATTGTATTTGTATATGGGTAAAATTATAATTCAGTGGCAGCTCCCGATGGGATGGGTTTCTTATCTTGTCCTTGGTTTTTCTACAACAGGTATTTTTTCGTTGCTGTTAATTGAACCCCTGAGAGAGATGGAAGGAATTAACTGGATAAAGAAATTTTCAAAATGGTTTTACCTGATTTTATTTCCTTTAATTATTTTATTGTTTATTGCGATACTCCGGAGGACGGGGGAATACGGTATTACGGAAAGGCGTTATTTTGTTTTTGTACTTGCGCTGTGGCTCGCCGTTATGGCATTGTATTTTTCGGTCAGCAGGTTAAAGAATATTAAAATTATTCCGTATACACTTTGCTTTATAGCCTTTGTAACTTCATTCGGTCCGTGGGGGGCAATAAGTCTCTCGGAAAGAAGCCAGATGGGGCGGCTGGAAGAAATACTTATTAAGAATAAAATATTAGTCGACGGAAAAATCGTAAAGGCCGTAAATCCTTTACCTGACGAGGAAAGACAGGATGTGAGTTCCGTGATTCATTTTCTCAGTGATAGGAACTCTCTGAATAAAATTCAACCCTGGTTCAATCAAAATATTGATACGCTGAAAGGCGGAACAGAGAGCGGCGTTTACAAGACTAAAGAAGCAAAGATTACCGATTTAATGGGAATTGAATATACTCAGTTCAGAAGGAATTTTTTACAGAATGACAGGTATTTCAGCTGGAATCTTAAAGAGTATAATTCCCTGAAACTGAAAGGCTATGATTATATGGTAAAATACAGATTTTATAGTTACGAGAAAGATAAAATTTTAAAACAGTATAAGCTGGATTCAAATAATTTCAGCATAGAATTTAATACGGATTCTTTAGAGGTATTGTTTAAGAATAATGATATTCAAACAGGTGCGGTAAAAATCGATAGGTTAATAGAGGAATTAAAAAAACTTAAAACGGAACCGGTTTTAAAAGATTTAACCATTGAGGATGAAAAAGATAAACTGAAATACAGAATCATTTTCCAATATATAAGCGGAGAGAGAGAAAATGACAAGGATAAAATAACTTCTTTCACTGCGGATGTGTTTTTAAAATTGAAATAGAAAGTAAAAGGCAGAAAGTAAAAAGTATTATATTAATTTTAATAATTATCATGATTATTAAATATTTGCTGTTCACTATTGACTGTTCACGTTTTTGGATTCGCTTTTTAATATTTACTTTTTACGTTTTACTTTTTACAAACCCGGGAATTTCACAGGAAATAGATACAACCGAATACAGAACCCCTGCGATTGAAGTTGATGCTCTGCGCGGAACGGAAAGAGTGGTACCGATAACGCTTGAAAACATAAAAAGAGAATCAATCGAAAAAAAATACTGGATGCAGGACCTGCCGATGTTTATTAACGGCAGTACCAACATAAACGCTTATTCTGAATCAGGCGCTTCGATTGGTTATTCGTATTTTACCATCCGCGGATTTGACCAGAGGAGAATTTCAATTCTGGTTAACGGCACTTCCCAGAATGATGCCGAAGACCACCAGGTTTACTGGGCTGAATTATCCGATATCATCTCTTCGACCGAAAGCATACAAATACAAAGGGGAATCGGCACCGCACTGTTCGGCACATCGGGTATAGGAGGGGTTGTAAATATTCAAACCATAGATTACTTTAAAAACAAGTTTATAAACATTAATGCCGGTTACGGGGATTATAATTCGAAAAGATATTCGCTGGAATACGCTTCGGGATTGACAAAAAGCGGATTCGGGTTTTACGGGAAGCTCTCCAAATCCAACACAAGCGGATACAGGAATCTGTCCTGGTCTGACCACTGGTCGTATTTTTTCAGTGCAGGTAAAACACTCGGGGCAAATTCGGTAATCAAGCTTAATGTTTTCGGTTCACCGATAAAAAATCATCTCGCTTATAACGGCATAACTAAAGATTATCTTGACGGAAATGTAACCGGAGACCGGCGGATTGACAGAAAATATAACCCTCTTGAATATCCAAATGAAACGGACAATATCAGACAACCGCATTTTGAACTGGTCTATAATCTGCAGGCGACCAAGGATTTGTTTATATCGAATACATTTAATTATGTGAGACGTGACGGAAATCAGACTACGAATTATACGGTCGATAAAGGTTTTGATTTTTCTTATTTTCATCTGCCTGCTTTTTTTTATGCTTCCGATACAACTTCCTATAATTCAAATTATTATCTGCGGAATTACAGGAACAGGATTGACTCTTTTCCGGGACTGGGATATAAGGTTGTGCGGAGCGATATGGTCGTAAATTTATTTTTAAACAGTAATGACTACGGCTGGTATCCGAAACTGCAATGGAAGCACTCGGATGAAAAAGGAAACCTGCTCATTGGAGGCGAAGTACGGTTGCATAATTCGGAGCACTACGGGGAAATTGCTTCTGCAAATGCACTGCCGCCGGGAACAACCGAAAACCACAGGTTTTATTTTTACAACGGAAAAAAAAGGACGATTTCTTTTTATGCAAACGAATTCACAAATATCGATAAAAGATTTTCAGGAATGATAGGAGTGCAATTTACATATCACAAATATTCAATAGAAAACGATGCGTTCAAGCCGTACAATTTTGATGTAGATTATAATTTCCTTACCTCAAGGATTGGATTCAATTACAATATAAGGGACGATTTAAGGGCGTTTGCAAGCGTTTCTATTGCAAGACGCGAGCCGAGGCTGAAGGATTTTTATGATGCCGACAGCCCTTATTCAAAGCCGTATTTCGCGGTAGTGGATACAGTCAATCAAATTTATTCCGACCCTCTTGTAAAGCACGAAGAAGTAACCGATTTTGAATTTGGATTCGGTTATAATACAAACATTCTAAAAGCTAATCTGAATTTTTACTGGATGAACTACACAAATGAAATTGTAAGCAACGGACAACTCGATAATACAGGTCAGCCGGTGTACTGGAATGCGGGTAAATCAGTGCACAGGGGAATTGAATTAGAGGCAGAGTATAATTTGCTAGCAAAAATTCTGAGCGGTTCAAAATTCAAAACACCGCTTATTACTTTAAGCGGAAACCTGAGTCTAACGGATAATTATTTTGTAACATTTTTTGAAAAAAACTCGATAGATACAACCGGAGTTATTCACGGAAATGATTATTCCGGGAATCAGATTTTGCTGAATCCTCAAATAATAGGTAATCTTTCTCTGAGTTTTTATTCGGAATTTGGACTTGGCGTTTATATCAGGATGCAATATATCGGCAAACAGTATCTCGATAACTCGGAAAATGAAATAAAAAATCCCGATGCAAGGCTTGTTCCCGGTTATGTAGATAAATTCATAAATCCATATACAGTTTTAAACGCAGGCGTATCGCTTGATTTTATCCCTCTTGTAAAATCGAAACAGTTAAGTAAATATTTTAAAACTCTTGAGGCAACACTTAAAGTCAATAATGTTTTAAACACATTGTACGAAGCCACAGGCGGAATAGACAACCTGGGAACGCCGAACTGGATTCCCGCTGCCGACAGAAATGTATTCCTGAATTTGAGAATTGGATTTTAACTATTAACGCTCTTACTTTTTACATTTCCCTTTTTTATTCACTTGCAAGTTTAATTGGTTGTGAATAGTTTTACATTAGTTCTTTTTATATAAGAATGTATTGGGGTGCTTTTCTGACCAAGGAAGGCTGAGACAACACCCATAGAACCTGATGCGGGTAATGCCGCCGTAGGAAACTACAAATAATTTTTAACGCTTAAATTTTTCTTCGTTTTGTCAGGTTCGGGAAAGGTTTAAGCGTTTTTTTATTACTTATTAAATTTATGAGAAAGAAAAATTTTAATAATTTTGTAAAAGCTGGGGAAGCAGGAAAGAATTCAGAATTCAGAATTCAGAATTCAGAATTGAAAGAGAGTTTCATATTTCACATTTTCCGTTTCACGATCTTATTATTCATTTTTCATTACTCTTTATTCATTAATTCCGCAAATTCTCAGGAAATTGACACTAATGAATACAAGACT
>PMIW01000032.1:0-12235 GCA_003158365.1 Ignavibacteriota bacterium
GTAATTATCAAACTGTGTCCAGGATACATAAATATTATTATTTCTCGGATCAACGCATGCCCATGCTTTATCCTGTGCTTTTGTTCCGTTTAGACCAGTATATGTTCCCGGGTTAGAAAAACTAACACCGTTATTAGTTGACTTTTGAAATACTATTCTGTCAATCCAGTTACCCGGAGAAGGCGGATTTGCCAGATGAATGTAATAAAATGCACCCGTTGTATCACATATTATACACGGGTCGCCCCATACGCCGTAACTGCCCGAAACTAATCCGTATTGTGTTGCCCAGTTTAATCCTCCATTAGTGGAATAAGATACATAATTCAAATTAGCACCCGCGACTAATATATTAGCGTTTTTTGGATTTATACAAATTGACGGTTCTTCAGGAGCCATCGATAGTCCCGGAGTAAAAATCGTTACATTAGTATATTGTGCATATAAATTATAACACATTAGAAGTGTCAATAAAACTGTTATAATTGTTTTCCTCATACAATATTATTTGTTTTATTAATTATACAATTTCATCACAATATCCAATTAAAAAAATCCACTTTTTTTTGCATTATTATTTTAGTGAAATTGGAAAGTGCTCAATTACTTAAGGATTTCTCATTATTTGCATATTTCTTTTTCGAGTAGAATTGCTTTCGGATGCAGGATATTATTTTCTAGATGTATATGCAAATGCAAATCATTTTCAAATTCATTCAACTCCTTATAAAATACCGTGAGTGTGGCACAGGCATCATCCGGAATCGAATAGTTTTCTGTTAATTCTTTAATCCTGAAAAAAGCATCTCCGGCATTGGCATGCTCTTTCTCCATCATGCTTATCGGATTTTCAACAGTTCCGAAAGGCGCGAACTGATAACCTGCGGAATTTCTTTTTGCATTCACGAGACTTTTAATGTACGGAAACAGCATCCTTTCTTCTTTCATCATATGGTTTGCCAGTTCAGCACTTATAGCTCTCCAGATTTCAGTAACTTCAATAAGTTCAGGGTGATTTTTCCCGTGTGCATTGAAAACTTTTCCGGCATGAGTATTTACTATAGGAAGCATCTTTGCAACATAACTGTGATGTGTGCTTACTATATAATCTATCAGTTCATCAAGTTCAAGTTTGTCAAAATTACCGTTTCCGTTTTTATTTATATTTGCTGCCGATAATTTTTCAATTAATTCATCGGTATTGATATTTTTTTCTTCGCAGGCTAAAGATATACTTCGTTTTCCATTGCAGCAGTAATCCAGACCGTAAGTTTCAAAAATTTCCGCAGTCTTGAAATTATTTTTTACGACTTCGCCTAATGTTATTTCTTTTGTGATGTTCATATTTTTTTATTCTCCTTTTTTTTAAGTAAAATTACTGACATTACACCCTATTACATTTGACCTAAGTCAAAAAACCTATAATAACTGTTAGATGTAAAAATAATCATATGAATTATTCCGATTATTTATTTTTAACAGTTAATAATACAAAACTTAGGTAAGATTAAGCGGAATAGCTTTTAAGTTTTTTAATATCCAGGATTGCTATTTTTTTTCCGTGAACTTCTATTATCTTTTCATCCTGCAGTTTCTTAAAAGTCCGGGACAGGGTTTCCAGAATTGTACCAAGGTGGGATGCCAAATCGTATTTTGATATGCTTAGTTCTATTGAATCTGACTTTTTTAGAATTATTTTTTTTGTTTTTTCAATTTTTTTCATTTCCCTGCTTGTATTTTCATATTCATCAATTATGTATTTTGCCAGACGTCTTTTTATATCGTGAAGGGTTAATCCTTCAATATGATTGTTAAGCAATTTCAACCTTTTGGAAAGAGTAGATAAAAATTTAAGGCTTATTTCGGGGTATTGTTTCAGATACGACAAAAACGGTTTGGCTGAAACAACAAATACTTCTGTATCATCTTCGATAGCCATTGCATTAATCGGGTAAACCGCCTTGTCGTTCAGTACATCTTCGTAATTTTCGAAAACAGGTACTTCCCCGAAAGTATTATAGGGATTCATTATATGCACGATATGTTCCCTGCCTTCAGTAGAAATTTTATATAACTTAATACTGCCTTCGAGCACGCAGTAAAATCCGTGGAAAGGTTCTGTATCGAAAAAAAGAATTTCACCCCTGGAAAATTTTTTATAATGCGAAATTGAAAGGATTTTTCCGAGTTCACTTTCAGATAAATCCGAAAAGAGATGAATCTTCTTTAAATCATTAATATCAAATTTTTTCTTCATCGCTTAATCACTTATAATTCATAATTCGTTTTTATTTATGCTAGTCTTCCCACACGAATTTGAATAAAAGCAAAGACACTGTGGTTATGACAACAGCGTAGGAAAATAAAATCTGGTATTCGCTCATCATAGTATATATGTCCGCTCCGGAGCTTGCGAGTTTTGTTGCGCTGATTACCGTTATTAGTAGCGGCAGCATTACCGGAAAAGCCAAAACGGGATATAGTGTACCTTTTGTATTCGCTTTGGATATAATAGCAGCTATTATAGTGGATGCTGATACCATTCCTATATTTCCGAGCAGGACTATCAATACAAATGCAGAAAAGTTTTTTATTTCAAAGTTCGTGATAAGTATAAAAAGTATAAAAATAAAAATATTCACGAAAAAAGTCAGTGCCAGATTGAAAAATAATTTCCCTATAAAAATACTGATAGGATCAACGCTGAGTTTAAGAGCAAAAGATGTTTCCTTTTCCTCCTCTTTAATGAATACACGTGCAAGCCCGCTAATAGCCGCAAAGAAAATCACAATCCACAAAAGTCCCGAGAGTATATCGCTTTCGACTTTTTCATCGCCAATGGAAAACTTAATTATAGATATAGTTACAAGTACGAACATAAGGAGAGAATTAATTACATACCTGTTCCTTAATTCGGACTTGAAATCCTTTTTAAATATTCTTGAAGATGTATAAAATAAACTCAAAATATGCGAATTTTAGACAAATCATTACTTAGTGATTATAAATTAACATTTTAAACAGGGAAAAAAAATCCTGAAATCAGAAATGATTTTCCCGGAATTGATTTACTATTATGTCTTTTAATAAATTCATTATCATATATTTTCTTAACTATATTTAATATCTTATTTAGATACATCGCGCTATGATTTGCAAAATAACAACCGCCCGTTTGCGCATCCCCCTTTGACTCCAATTATAATAGGATTGTGGCTGGATATATTTCCGTTCGGAAAATGGTCGGCACAATTCCTTATGATGACGATTACATTTCTATCTATACTGTTATTAATTTTATATTCACACAAAAAGGAAATAGGAAATTTCAAATCAATTGTAATTTTATCGATGATATCATCACCCGTAATGTTCAGGTATAATATTCCTTCGACGGACCAGCTGGGAATGATTTTATTTACGATACCTTTATTCTTGTCCCTGTTATTTCCCTCAAAGAAGTTCCGGGTAGCGTTTTTATACGGGATAATGTACGGTTTATGTTTTTATATTAAATTTACAATAATATATTTTATTTTCTTTTTAGTCGTTTCACTGATTTTCTATTCAAAACAGTTATCGTTAAAATATTTACTGGGATTCATTGCAGGTTTGATAATTCCTGTCTTATTTTTTACTTCACTCGGTTATTATTTCTGGCTTACTATTATAACGGGACATGTCTGGATGCATAATATTGATACTGTAATTGATTTGAACCCTTTTGATATGATAACAAAATTATATTATTTCGGACCTTCATTTTTATTGCTGTTTATTATTTTTATGCTGAACCAGGATAAACTGGAAAAAAGCAGTTTTCCATTTTATATACCGGTATTGATATCCCTGATTTTTACTATGGTAGTTGCTTATGTAGTCTGGAACAGATACCTGATTCATTTTATGCCTGCATTCTTATTGTATTTATTATCACTGGGAAATTTTATTGAACTGAAGAAAAAAGATTTGATAATTTCACTGATTGCGAATTTTGTTTTTCTGCATCTGAATAACTTTTTCTAAAGAATAATTGCAATATTAGTTTATAGCGGCTTAAAAAAGTTTGACAATACATAAATAATTAATTTGCTGAAAAAGCACAGCTTTTACATGATTTCAGAGATAAATAAGGTACCATCCCCTGTCTTTTTAACAAAAAACCTCAAAATTTAAATAAAAACAAATCATAAACTTAATAGTCTTTTATCAAAATACTCTCCTTGTATACTGAAAAATACATTGAAGGAAATGAATAAAATGACTAATTTAGGATAATAAGACCTATTTATCTTTTTATATGAACATCGGTAATAAAACAGCAAAATTCAAAAATAACATATCTTAAAATGGAATCAACAATAATGAAAAAAGAGCGAAAAGGATTGGTATTATTTTCCGAGTACAAACGTGGTGAGGGAATAAGAAAGGCTCTCGAAGTTGGCAGGGAAAATATACTCTTTGAACTCAAGTCTTCCAAATTGAAAGGAAGAGGAGGGGCAGGCTTCCCTACAGCTACAAAATGGATGCTAACGGCAGCTGCTATTTCAGAAGAAAAGTTTTTAGTCTGCAATGCGGATGAAGGTGAACCGGGTACTTTTAAAGACAGGGTTCTTTTAATGGAATACCCGGAACTGGTATTCGACGGAATGGTAATCGGCGGATACACTATTGGCGCAAAAGAAGGTATAGTCTATCTTCGCGGAGAATATGAATACATGTTAAAATCACTTGAAGATTATCTTGAACAGATGAGAAAAGACAATTTGCTCGGAAATAAAATTCTGGGCAAAAAAGATTTTAATTTCGATATTAAAATAAGGCTGGGAGCAGGAGCATATGTGTGCGGTGAAGAAACAGCATTGATAGAATCACTCGAAGGATGCAGAGGCGAATCAAGAAACAGACCTCCATACCCTGTTAACACTGGATATAACAACAGACCGACATCGGTAAATAATGTAGAGACTCTTGCATCGGTACCGCACATAGTATTAAAGGGAGGCGACTGGTACATGAAAGTCGGAACTGACAAATCGTCAGGTTCGAAATTATTCTCGGTATCGGGTGATTGCAATAAACCCGGAGTTTATGAAATGCCTTGGGGTACATCAATCAGGGAATTGCTGAAAGTAGTCGAAGCCGAAAACACAAAAGCAGTGCAGGTCGGCGGTGCGTCGGGAATCTGCATTCCTGAATCACAGTTCGACAGAAAGCTCGGATATGAAGATGCGGCAACCGGCGGTTCGATAATGATATTCAATAAAAACAGAGACATGCTTCACATTCTGAAAAACTTCATGGAATTCTTCGTAGAAGAATCCTGCGGTCAGTGCACACCGTGCAGAATCGGAAATGTGAAATTGCTGGAAGGCGTGGAAATGATGGAAAAGGGTGAATTCACATTCGATTATATTGAAAAATTAAAAGACCTTGGTAGTACAATGCAGGTCGCTTCAAAATGCGGACTGGGACAATCAAGTCCGAATTCTTTTATTACCATATTAGATAACTTTAAAGATGAAATTTTAAATAAACGCGGAAACGGAGCAGCATAATGAAAAAAGACAAAACATCAAGAACCCCCGTCAGCCAACAGCCTTTTGAAGTTGAAAAGCCAACTGATACAAACACTATAGGCGGAACCGTTTCGATAGAAATAAACGGTGAAAAAA
Source organism: Ignavibacteriota bacterium (assembly GCA_003158365.1). Taxonomy (GTDB): domain Bacteria; phylum Bacteroidota; class Ignavibacteria; order Tepidaquicellales; family Tepidaquicellaceae; genus FEN-1279. The sequence goes on from PMIW01000032.1 coordinate 5,676, forward strand.
TGCATGTTCCATTAGGAACTACCATATTAGAGGCGTGTAAAGAAAAGAAAGTTCACATTCCTACATTATGCCATCACGAAGATTTATGCGTGGCAGGTGTTTGCAGAGTCTGCGTCGTAGAAGTCGAAGGTTTCAAAACGCTGCAGGCAGCGTGCGCATTCCCTATCACTTCACCCATAAAAATCAAAACATCCACTCCGCTTGTAAGAAAAGCAAGAAGATATGTCATTGATTTATTACTGAGCGAGCACTATGGAGAATGTTATTCATGCATAAGAAATCAAAATTGCGAATTACAGGATTTAGCCCACGAATACGGTGTTGATGGTTACACATTCGGACACGTATCAAAACCGACATATGAAAAAGATACTTCCTCATACTCCGTAATAAGAGACATGAGTAAATGCATACTCTGCAAAAGATGCGTAAGAACATGCATAGACCTTCAGGAAGTCGGAGTACTCGAAGCTATTGACAGAGGTGACAAGACACACATCAGTACATTTATGGAAAAACCGCTCGCCGATGTGATCTGCATAAACTGCGGACAGTGCATTAACAGATGCCCGACAGCAGCATTGCACGCAAATGACCCGTCAGACGAAATATGGGAAGCGATAGATAACCCGAAAAAACACGTAGTCATTCAGACAGCACCATCTCCAAGAGCCGCTATAGGCGAATGTTTTGGACTGGAAGCGGGACACTCAATGACAATGGAATTAAACACTGCACTTAAAAGAATAGGTTTCGACGGAGTATTCGATACAAATTTCACCGCGGATTTAACAATCTTCGAAGAAGGAACAGAATTAATAATCAGGTTAAAAAAAGCCTTGGTTGATAAAGATGCAAGTGTTAAACTCCCGCAGTTTACATCGTGCTCACCTGGCTGGGTAAAATACATAGAACATTTTTATCCTGAATATTTGGATAATCTTTCGACTGCAAAATCACCGCAGCAGATGTTCGGAGCAATATTTAAAACATTTTATGCTCAGCAAAAAGGAATTGACCCGAAAGATATAGTATCGGTAGCAGTTATGCCTTGCTCAGCGAAAAAGTTCGAATGCAACAGACCTGAAATGAATTCATCTGGATATAAAGATGTGGATTACGGTTTGACAACAAGAGAACTTGCAAAAATGATTAAAGAAGCCGGAATATTTTTACCTGAAATGCCGAAATCACATTTTGACAGTCCGTTCGGAGATGCATCTGGTGCAGGTTTGATATTCGGAGCAACCGGCGGAGTTATGGAAGCAGCATTAAGGTCAGTTATCGAATTTGTAACAGGAAATAAAACAGAAGATATATTTGCAAATGCAAACATTCTGCCTTTAAGAGGTTTTGAAGGTGTTAAATATGTTGAACTTCCGATTGCAAATGTTGGACCGGTTCCTGAAATACTGAAGCACCTGGTACCAAGCTGGGACTTCCTGAAAGGCGCAACGTTAAAAGTAGCGGTAGCACACGGAACTGCAAATGCCAAGAAAATCATGGAAGACATAAAAGCAGGCGGAAAATTCAGCGAATGCCACTTTATAGAATTCATGGCTTGCCCGGGCGGTTGCATCGGCGGCGGCGGACAGCCAATCCCGACAACACCTGAAATCAGGAAAAAACGTGCTGAAGCGATCTACGGTGAAGATTCTTCGCTTGAAATGAGAAAGTCACATGAAAATCCCCATGTAATAAAGATATATGAAGACTTCTTTAAGGAAGGACCATGCGGACATCTTTCTCATAAACTGCTACATACACATTATACAAAAAGAGGCAAATTCATAGCATAAGAAAATAAACAATATACTTGTTCCCACCTGCCGCGGCAGGTGGGAATAAGATTAAATAAGATATATTATGTCACAAAAAAACATTCTTGATTTTAAACTCGAAATAACGTTACTCGACAAAGCCCAGACAGAATTATTTGAAGCAATAGCCGGCAAACCTGACCCGAACGATATTGAGGCAATGAGGCTTTATCTCGATAACGTTTATATGGTAATGAATAAGTGCGTTGCACTGGTTAAAGACACAAAAAATGCTTTACAGAAAAAGCAAGAAGAGCCGCCTTTAACAGAAACATACAATTCACCTGCATAATTTATTAACCCTTTGGCAGGTAACAAAATTAATTAAGGGTTAAAAGCGCGAAATAAATAATTAGACATTATGTCACATCATAATACAACACACGTAAGAACAATATCAGATGATATAACAGATATCACTTCCCAGAATCCTGAGCTTTGCTATCAATGCGGAAAATGTTCGGCAGGCTGTCCGATGAGAAATTACATGGATGATGCACCGAACGTAATAGTCAGGTACATTCAGCTCGGGCTTTTTGAAAAAGCAATGAACTCGGCTACAATATGGCTTTGCGCCGGATGCCTGACCTGTTCATCAAGATGTCCGAAAAATTTCGATCTTGCTAAATTCATGGATGCGGTAAGGGAAGTTGCTTTAAGAAACGGCGTGAAAGTTAAAGAAAAAACAATTTTGAAATTTCACAAAGCATTTTTAAAGCAGATTAAAAATCACGGCAGGAGTTACGAGGTCGGACTGGTAAGAGATTATAAAATGGCAACATTCGATTTATTCTCCGACGTGGAGAATTCTCCAAAAATGTTACTTGACGGAAAATTAAACATATTCCCTCACAATGTAAAAGGGAAAGACAAAATTAAAAGCATTTTCGAAAAAACAGAGGTGAAAAAATGCAAATAGGATATTACCCGGGATGTTCCCAGGAAGGAACAGCAAAGGAATACGACAAATCTTTAAGGGAAGTCCTTAAAGTTCTTGACGTTGACCCCACAGAAATTAACGACTGGTCATGCTGCGGAGCAACATCCGCGCATGTTACCAGCCACAAGCTTTCATTAGCTTTATCGGCGCGGAATCTTGCACTTGCCGAGAAACAGGGCTTGAAAGAAATATTCGCTCCGTGCGCTGCCTGCTATAACAGGCTCTTAACATCAAAAAACGAGTTGCAAGAACATCCGGAGCAGAAATATGAAATTGAAACTATTATAGAAGAAAAAATTAACAATATTCCCGAAATATATAATATAGTTAACTTCTTTCAGAAAATCGGAAAAGATAAAATTGCAGAGAAGAAGAAAATTGATTTGAAAAATTTCAAAGCCGCCTGCTATTACGGGTGCCTGCTTGTCAGACCAAGCGGTATTAACAGTGATGATTCCGAACAGCCAAATTCTATGGAAGAAATTGTAAAGGCAACAGGAGCACAGACAATAGACTGGAATTTCAAATTGGAATGCTGCGGAGCGGCACATTCGATTGCAAGACAGGATATTGTTGTGGATTTATCAAAGAAAATTCTCGATGATGCAATAAAGCACGGTGCAAATGTAATCGTGGTAGCCTGCCCGATGTGTCATTCCAATCTGGATATGAGACAACAAAATATTAAAAGTAAATTTTCTGATTTCAAAGAAATACCGGTTCTGTATTTATCGGAAATATTAGGACTTGCACTCGGCTTCGATAAAAAACAGCTTGGTATAGATACACACTTTATAGAATTCAATCTTCCGGTCAGGAACGATGTACAGGAGGTATCAGCATGAAAATAGGAGTATTCATTTGTCATTGCGGGGAAAACATAGGCAGAACAGTTGACTGCGCACGAGTTTCAAAAGCAGCAGGATTTTTTCCGGGTGTAGTTCATTCGGTTGATTACAAATATATGTGCTCTGACCCCGGTCAGAACCTTATTAAACAGGCGATAAAAGATTTTAAGCTCGACGGGGTTGTAGTTGGTTCGTGTTCACCGCATATGCACGAAAAAACTTTCAGGAAAGCAGTTGCTGACGCAGGGGTAAACCCTTTCCTTTGCGAAATAGCAAATTTGAGAGAGCACGTATCCTGGGTGCACGAAGATATTGATGTTGCAACAGATAAGGCAATTGACCTTATAAGGTTTGCAGTCGAAAAAGTAAAAAGAAATACTCCGCTTACAACAATCAAAGTTCCCGTTACAAAAAGAACGCTTGTTATCGGCGGCGGTATATCGGGAATTCAGGCGGCACTCGATGTTGCTAATGCAGGATATGAAGTCGTGCTTGTAGAAAAAGAACCGTCAATCGGCGGTCATATGAGCCAGCTTTCGGAAACCTTCCCCACACTCGATTGCTCGCAATGTATTCTAACACCAAGAATGGTTGAAGTTTACCAGCATCCGAAAATTAAATTGCTTACATATTCCGAAGTTGAAAAAGTCGAAGGATTTATAGGTAACTTCAAAGTTACAATTAGAAAAAAAGCAAGATATGTCGACGATACGAAATGCACGGGTTGCGGTGATTGTATGCAGAAATGTCCGATTAAGAAAAAAGCATTGAGTGAATTCGATGAACAGCTTACAACCCGCTCGGCAATATATGTACCGTTCCCGCAGGCTGTACCGAACATTCCCGTTATAGATACTTCAGTATGTACTTACTTTAAAACAGGAAAATGTTCGATGTGTAAGAAAGTTTGCGGACGCGATGCAATATTTTTTGAGCAGGAAGACCAGATGTTAACCGAAGAAATCGGTGCAATAATAATGGCAACAGGATATAAATTATATACAATTGATAAAAAACCCGAAGACAGCGAAATTAAAGGTTACGGTGAATACGGATACGGAAAATATAAAGATGTTATCGATGGCCTGCAGTTCGAAAGAATAGCAAGCGCATCGGGTCCTACTTCGGGTGAATTCATGAGACCATCCGACGGTAAGACTCCGAAGAAAATTGTATTTATACAGTGTGTCGGTTCGAGAGATGAATCAAAAGGATTTTCATACTGCAGCAAAATCTGCTGCATGTACACTGCAAAACACGCAATGCTTTACAAGCACAAAGTCCACGACGGAGAAGCTTATGTATTCTATATGGATATACGCTCAGGCGGAAAGATGTATGAAGAATTTGTAAGACGCGCCATAGAAGAAGACGGCGTGAAATATATACGCGGACGTGTTTCCAGAATTTATGAAGAAGACGGAAAATATATAGTAAAAGGTGAAGATACACTCGCAGGCGTTCCGATAACAATAGATGCCGATATGGTTGTACTCGCAACAGCAATGGTTGCACAGCCCGATGCTTCGAAGCTTGCACAGACAGTTGGTATTCCTTATGATAAATACGGATATTTCGTTGAAGTTCATCCGAAATTAAGACCGGTGGAAAGCAGCAGCGGAGGTATTTTCCTCGCAGGTGCATGCCACTCGCCAAGAGATATTCCCGATTCGGTTGCAATGGCATCAGCTGCAGCTGCAAAGGCTATGGTATTATTCGGTTCTGATATGCTTGAAAGAGAACCGACAATTGCACTTGTAAATGAAAATCTTTGCGCCGGATGTTTTTATTGCAAAAAAGTCTGCGCTTACAATGCAATCGAAATAAAACAGATAAAAGATAAACAGGGTAACTTAATTAAAGAAGTTGCTTTTGTGAATTCGGGACTTTGCCAGGGATGCGGCACGTGTAATGCAACATGTCCGTCTAAGTCAATTGAATTAATAGGATATACGGACGAACAGATTTACGCTGAAATTTCAGCACTAATGTAATAAATAATCTCGTTCCCACGCTCCGGCATGGGAACGCAAGCATTTAAATAATTTTAAAATGGAAAATATTAAAACTCAAGACCCAAAAATTATTGCTTTCGTCTGCAACTGGTGCACATACACGGGTGCGGATTTAGCAGGAACATCGAGATTAAAATATCAGCCGAACATAAGGATGATTAAACTCCCCTGCACGGGAAGAATTGACCCTGTATTTATTATAAAGGCATTCGAAAAAGGCGCCGACGGAGTTCTGGTATCTGGATGCCATCCCGGCGACTGCCATTACAATGCAGGTAACTTCCACGCAAGAAGAAGATGGATGATGTTTCACAAGCTTCTCGATTACATGGGAATAGACGAAAACCGTCTGCATTTCTCATGGGTTTCGGCATCGGAAGGCAAAAAATTTGTAGATGTAGTTAATGCATTTACAAATAAAGTAAAAACTCAGGGACCATTCGAAAAATACGCAAAAATTAATAAGGAGTTCGTAATCAATGAATGAGATTAACACAATTGCAAAGGAACTTCTCACATCGGGAAAAGTTAATGCCGTAATAGGTTATATCAGATACGGCAACGATAAAAGAACAAAACCTTTCATCGCACAAAAACCCGAAGAAGCAGATAAATTCGTAATCAATAAATTCATATTGAATAACCTTGCAGTTTATTTGACTCGCGAAGAAATTACAAAGCTCGGAAAAATAGGAATCATTGCAAAAGGATGCGACATAAAAGCAATCGTTGCTTTAATTCAGGAAAGCCAGATAAAAAGAGATGACGTTTATATAATAGGTGTGAACTGCAGCGGTGTAACAAATGACTTCGATATAGATTTCAATGCCGAAACTGTTGCAGGGAAATGCTTAAACTGTGAAGTAAAATCGCCGAAACTATTTGATGTGACTGTCGGTACGCTCGAAGACATTCCGCAGGGTGAAGACAAGAAACT
>PMIW01000032.1:12279-12810 GCA_003158365.1 Ignavibacteriota bacterium
TGGAATCTTATCAGGGCTTTCCACTTAAGCGGAAGATGCATAGGATGCAACGAATGCGAAAGAGTATGCCCGATGGATATACCGCTTTCACTGCTTAACAGGAAAATGGCAATGGTAACAAAAGATGATTTCAATTATGTATCAGGCATGGACGTGAACGCACCGACACTTGTTGGAAGCTATGACCTGAAAGATAACGAAGATTTTATTGAATAACTTCATAAACCTCGTTCCCAAACTGTGTTTGGGAACGGATTTAAATTAAAATAATTTTATGGAAGAGAAAATAATATCGAAAGAAAACCTGCTGAAGCTTTGTTCGGATTTACTGAAGAACAACGTTGATGTAATCACTCCGGGTGAAAAAGGTTATGTGAAAATTAAAAACGAAAACGAAGTTGCTTTAAACAGCAAGACAAAACATACTAAAGCATCGTTCAAGGAATATATATTTCCAAAATCAGAACCGATAATATATTACAAGAAAAATCAGAATGATGTAGAGATAATCGAACCCAAAGTAGAGGAAAA
>PMIW01000163.1 GCA_003158365.1 Ignavibacteriota bacterium
ATGAGAATGGTTCTTATAAAATAATCAGTAATATTAAAAATCAAAAAAGCCCGGTGAATAAATTCATCGGGCTTTATTTTGTACAAAGAGAAATATTACTTTAAAAATACCATTTTCTTTACACCGGAATACTTTTCAGTGACAATCTTATAAAAATAAATCCCGCTTGATAGATTAGAAGCATTGAATTCGAAACTATAATAATCCGCAGTCAGGAATTTATTGTTTAACAATACACTTACTTCCCTGCCGGATAAATCGTACACAAAAAGACTTACTCTTGAATCAAATGGAATAGTAAAACTAATTTTTGTTACAGGGTTGAACGGATTCGGATAATTTTGCTGTAATTCAAATTTTCCCGGAGGTGCCACATTCACTAAACTACTTAAATCATAATATTGAATATTGCCATTGTTATCTATCTGTTTAATCCTGTAATAATATTTTCCTGTTTTAATTTTTGTGTCCGAGAATGTATAATTACTGGGTGTATTTTTCGTACCGTTACCTTTTACGAATCCGACATTATACCAGGAAGTTTTTGAATTGTTATCCGAACGATATATTTCAAAGCCCCTGTTATTTTCTTCAGAGGAAGTTCTCCAGCTTAAAGTAACATTATCCTGAATCACCGACGCAGAAAAATTCATCATTTCCACAGGCATCGCCTCAGTACAGTTTGTACCTGACCCTGTTACATTTCCCGTTATATTACCGAACGAAGTTGCACATATATCTGTTCCTGCACCTAAATTCAGTTCGGCACCGGTACCGACATCTATACTCTGGGAAAACAAACATTTATTTACAGGTAATAACATTAATATTATAATCGATAATAATATATTAGGCAGTATTAAAATTCTTTTCTTCATTTTTGTCTCCATTTTAAAATTTATCTTTTTTTTCTGATAACTATTCCGGCAACAGACAGAACTAATGCCGATAGGAAAATCCACAAACCTGAGTTTAAGTTTATCAAATCAAAACCTGTTGTCTGAATTGCACCTGTTTTTTTCTCAATTGCAGTCAATCTGTCATTTAAATCAATAATTTGTTTCTGCTGCTGTTTCATTCCTTCAACCAAAACCGCGGTTACATTTGCATATGAGACCCCTTTATATCCGTCTTCGCCAGTTGTTACAAGTTCAGGAAATATTTCTTCCAACTCCTGGGCTATAAATCCTATTTGCTTTTTCCCTGAAGCATCATTGTTATATTTAAAAGTAACACCGCGTAGTTTCATTATTTTATCCAATGTGTTATCAAGCGGTTGAATATCATTTTTTAAACGTATATCTGAAGGAACATAAAACTGTGTCGCATAGCAGTTTCCGTTAATATACAATTTATAAGAACCGGGATTTTGAGTACCGATACCGACATTTCCGCTTGCATCAATCCTCATTCTTTCGTTTGTAGATAATGTACCGCCTGTATGAAATTTTAAAACTGCATTTGATGATGTCGTGCCTATTGAAAGATTACCGCCGATTGGTGTACCGCCTGTATTTCCAACACAATAAATGTATGCATCGTTTTTACTTCCAATAGTGTATCCTGCATCACTGTAGTTTGAGGAATTAATACCCATATCGAGATATCCTTTATTTTCATCACCGGCGTCATTCGTAGTTACAATGTCAGACGATGCACTCGAACCGTTTGAGAGATTTTTTATATTAAGCTGCAAATAACTGTTGATAGTTCCATAAGCACTTATAACATTTTTAGAAGATGTATTTCCGGCATCTACTTTAAATTTTTCCGGATTAGTAGCGTCAAAAGAAGATGTCCCTACACCTATATTTCCACAGCTTTGCTGAAGGATGAAGAATGTATTGGTCGCATCTTTTATAAGATAGTTTCCATTCGTTGGAAGAGTGTTTGTAATGTTTTGAGCAAATACGTTTCCGCAGAAAATAAAAATTGCAATACTTAGTGTTAGTTTTTTCATATATATATTACGGTTAAATTTATATTTAATTTTTTATATTTTTACTTTTTTTACTATTACTACAGCAAAAGAACCGGCTATAAAGGAAAGTAATATCCATATACTTAGGTTCAGACCATTGGAATTCATTCCTGCAGACTGGACAGTTTTCAAACCTTTTAATTCCAGCACGTCTACTTTTAACTGTTCAATATCTTTCTTTTGTGATTCTATAGTTACCTGCTGCTCTTTTACTGCTCCGGCTAATATACTTGTCAGAGTCGCATATTCGATAGATTTCATTCCTTCATTATCTGTACCTACAAGTTCAGGAAGAACTTTTTCCATTTCCTGTGCAATGAAACCGAAATGGTTTCCTGTTTTGGAATCTTCTTCATTTTTCATATCAAAACGAACCGGATTAAGGTTCTTAATATATTCCAAAGAATTCGCTATTGGAGTAATATTCTTTTTAAATCGAACGTCGGATGAACTTGCCCAGGTTCCTGTGCTTGTAACGTGTCCTTCGTAACTACCCGATATTTTTACCTGAAATACATATCCGGGAGTTGAAGTTCCTATGCCGACGTATCCGTTATTTTTAATTCTCATCCTTTCGTTTGTTGATGCGGTACCTCCGGTAAGGAATAATATATCTTTACTTGCATTATTATTTACAATATAAAAATTGCTTCCTGATGAAAGAATATAGCAGTCATTTGCCGAACCTGTTTCAATCGGGTTACCTGATTGATAAACGTATCCCGAACCGTTTATTCCCATATCCATAAAATTGGTAGTTTCTGTACCATTATCAGCAGTGGTAACAATATCTGAAGAAGCCTGTGAACTGGAAGAAAGATTTCTGATATTTAATTGAAAATAATTATTAACAGTTCCCTTTGCATAAATAGCATTTACAGATGTTGTTGTTCCGCAGTCAATCAGTAATTTTTCAGGATTTGTTGCATCAAACGTATTTGAACCGATACCAATATATCCGCCTGTTTGCTGAATTGTAAAAAAAGTATTTGTTGCATCTTTTACTAAAAACTTTCCTGCCGAAGGCAGAGTATTCGTTATGTTTTGAGCAAATAAGCTACCACAAAATAAGAACGTTGTGATAAATAATGTTAGTTTTTTCATTTATTTCCCCTTTAATTTATTTATTTTGTATTATATCTTTCAACTACCATGCCAATTGGAAAAGGCGTTTTCTGATTCATAAATTGGGAGAAAATAATATATTTATAAATAATAATCTCATAATACTAATAAAAATCATTAAAGTTCTCATTTTGAGACTACCGCGAGAGAGCATTCTCTCCTATTATTTCCTTCTCTTTAAGGGCGGTCTTAATATGAGAAAGTTTGGGTATTTATTAAATTATCAATAATTTAATTAGGTTTTAGGAAAGGAAAAATGTGATTAAATTTTGAGAAATATCAGAAAAAAAAGAAAAAGGAATTTCTTATAATAAAATAAACGACAAATTGAATTATCAAATACTTGCTGTGATTAATTCTATACTTAATAAATTATTTTAGTAAAGATGTAAATATTTTTCAAGGTAATAATTTAAAATTTATTAAGTATTTTTTAATAATACGCTGTTTACAAGTTTTATCAATTCATTTGATTTAAACGGTTTTGAGATATAGTCAGTCAATCCTGCATTTATAAATTCTTCCCTGTCGCCTTTCATTGCAAATGCTGTCATTGCAATAACAGGGACGACTGAATACCCCGGCAATTTATGAACTTTTCTTGTAGCTTCAATTCCGTCCATGCCCTTGCCGAGATTTATATCCATAAGAATAAGATTGAACTTTTGTGACTTCGCCATCTCAATTGCGGCGATTCCGTTTTCTGCAAATGAAAGTTTATAAACATCTTTTAATACATAATCAAGATATTCTCTAGTAAATGAATCGTCGTCAACGCATAATACATGCACTTCTTTATTCTGTGGCAACAATTCTTTTTCATCTTCAATTTCTTTTACAGGTTGTTTGACTATTTCTGATTCCAGTAATGGCAGTTCTATTTTAAATACCGAGCCTACACCCATTTCACTTTCAACGGTAATGCTTCCCCCGATTTTTTCAATAAAATTCTTTGTAATAGTCAAACCTAATCCCGTACCTTCAAATCCCCTGCTGTATCCTTCACTTACCTGGCGGAATTCTTCAAAAATAACACCAATCGATTCTTTAGGAATTCCTATACCCGTATCCGATATTTTCATAACTGCTTTTTTATTTTCATTTATACTCAATTCAATTTTTACTTCACCTGACTTAGTATATTTAATTGCATTATTAATTAAATTATTAATAGCTTCCCACAGCATTCTTTCATCAACTTTGGATAAAATCTGTTCAGCCGAAGACTCTATCGTAAATTTAATTTTTTTCTTTGCCGCTTCCGCCGTATAACTCTGATATACTTCATTTGTAAGCTGAACTATATCAACTTCACTTGATTTCATTTCCAGTTTTCCGGCTTCAATTCTGGAAAGGTCAAGAATCAGGTTAAGTGTTTCGAGAAGTCTTTTCCCGCTTCTTAATATATTATCTGAAAAATCTTTTAGTTCCGGATTGTCTGTCATATCTCTTAAAAGCTCTGCAAATCCAAGTATTCCGACCATTGGAGTGCGAAGTTCGTGACTCATATTTGCAAGGAAACTTGATTTTAATCGTTCGGATTCTTCTGCTTTTTCTTTTGCTTTAATTAATTCTTCTTCTTTTAGTTTTTTTTCCGTCACATCTTCTTTTACTGCAAGAAAATGCGTGATTTTTCCTTCGGAATTTTTAACAGGTGAAATTGATGCTTTTTCCCAGTATAATTCGCCGTTTTTCTTTTTATTATGAAATTCCCCTATCCAGTCATTACCCTTTAATATCGTGTCCCATAGATCTTTATATTCTTCTGAAGTTTTTTCACCTGATTTTAAAACTCTTGGATTACTTCCAATTACCTCTTCAGGACGGTATCCGGTAACTTCCACAAATTTCGGATTTACATATTCTATATCTCCTTTTATATCGGTAATTACGACTGTGACGGGACTCTGTTTGATTGCCTGGGAAATTTTTATTACTTCCTCTTCCGCCCTTTTGCGCTCCGTTATATCACTTAAAAATCCGACAGAACCTATTACTTTCCCGGATTTATCTCCGATTGGTGTACCGCTGACATTTAACCAGATAATTTCTCCTGTTTTTTTAATTCCTCTTACTTCATATATATCGGAAATTCCCTTTAATCTTGTCCTGTTTTTTTCACGGACAATATCCCAGTCATCTTTAAAAATAATAGTTTCAGTCCCGACTTTACCTATCAGTTCATGATATGTATAGCCGAGGATATCACACATGCTGTTATTTACAAACTGAATTTTGTCATCGTTATCTACCTGCATGACGCCATCGTGCATAGTTTCAATAAGGATACGGTATCGCTCTTCACTTTCTTTCAATGCTACTTCGTATTTTTTTCTTTCAGTAATATCCCTTAAAACAACTAATGCCGCACCTTTACCTTTGAATGTAAATGCTGTTCCAATTACTTCCACATCAACTATACTTCCATCCAGACAAATATATTTCTCTTCCTTCAAGGGAGCATTAGCCGAATTATTCCTGATATCTGCCATTCTATTTGAAACAATTTCCCTGAATTCAGGGTGGATAAAGTCCAGAACCTTTCTTCCGATAATTTCATTTTCGTCTTTTGCTTTTAAAAGTTTCAGACCTGCGGGATTTATAAACACAATATTTCCTTCACTCTGAACATAGATTGTTTCAGGAGATAATTCATACAGTTTACGATATTGCTCTTCACTTTCCATTAAGGCTTCCTGTATTCTCTTACGCTCTGTGATATCCCTGAGTGAGCCCTCAATACCCGCAATNNAAATGAGCACTTACAGAAGCGTCCCTGACTATTCCGTCATTTGTCACGAGTTTAATTTCGTAATCAGTTACTTTACCTTTTTCCTGCATCTCTTGCAGAAACATATCTCTATTATTTGTATTCTGATAAAATACATCTGATGTTTTACCAATCAGATTTTCCCGCTTATAATTTATATATTTTTCAACAGAAGGGCTTATTTCCGTTATTATTCCTTCATTATTAAGTTGATAAAAAACGTCTTGAACATTTTCAAAAATCGACCTGTATTTTTCTTCACTTTTACGTAATGCTTCTTCGGCTTTTTTTCGTTCCGTAAAATCTATAATTGAACCAATCAGGCGAACAGCTTTTTTATTTTTATCACGAATAACATATCCGCGGTCCAAAACATAGGCATAAGACCCATTTTCACGTTTGAATCTGTATTCAGTCGTCCACGATTCACCCCCGCCATTTATTACGGAATCTGTTATAAATAATGCTTTCTTGAGGTCTTCCGGATGGATGTTTTCTTTCCAATAATCAAAAACTGCCGTAGTATCATCATAGCCAAACAGTTTCGTATAAGAACCGCTGAACCATCCCTCCCCGTTTTTTAAGTTCCAGTCATAAATGATATCATTTGTTGCACGGGCTGCGAGTTGGAATCTTTCTTCACTCTTTTGCAGTGCCTCTTCAGATTCTTTTCTTTCGGTTATATCCCTGATTATAACAACTATTTCATCTCTATAATATGTTACTCTTGCCTCATAATAACATTTCCTGCCATCAGGAATTTCCGCTTCATATTCAAATTTCGTAATTTCACCCGTTTTATGTGATTTTTCTATTGACTTAGCAAATTGCTTTGCAATTTCAGGCGGTAATACTTCATTAAAATGTTTTCCGAAAAATTTTTTCGGCGGAACAAACAATACGGATAAATCTTCCGCATGATAGTCTATTATCCTGTAATTAGCATCAAGTCTGAACATCATGTCGGGAATTGCTTTCAGAAGTGTCCTGTAATGCTCTTCATTTTTTCTAAGGTCATTTTCAGCCCATCTGCGTTCCGTGATATCGCGAATATAACCTCCAACACCATACTTCCCATGAACCAAAGGAACTCTGAATTTATGAGTCTCAAAGACTCTATCCTTAACTGTTTCTTCACTAATAATAATATCATCGGAAAGAATTGCTTTTTCATCAGTTTGAAGACATTTTTGCGCTACATTCTTTTCCATAAATTCGAAATCTGTTTGTCCAATAATATCCTTTTCTTCCTTTTCAAAAAAATCAGCATTTGCTTTGTTTACAAGCAAATATTTAAATTCATCATCCTTCAGAAATGCCATGTCATTCGTGGAATTTATGAATACCCTGTAGCGTTCTTCGCTTTTTTTTATTGTTTCTTCAGCCTGTTTTTTTTCAATTGCAAGCGCAATCTGGTTTGCGATACCGGTCAGGAAGTCTTTTTCATTTTCTGTATATTTTACTTCTTCATTGTAACTCGCAACTGAAATTACACCAATTGGTTTGGAATGACTAACCAGTGGAACACAAAGCAAAGATTCATGCGCGGATAATGATGTTTTAATTTTATTATCTTTAAGGAATTTTTTAAATCTCCCCGAATCAAGGATTAATGGTGACCTTGTTTTTAGTATAAACTCAGTAATTCCATTTCCCCTGATGCGGGGTGGCGGCTGAGCATTAAATTTATCGATATATAAAGGAAACGATATCTCATCTTTATCGGTATTGTATAAAGCAATATGACAATTTTCTGCAACTATTACTTTATTAATATTTTCATAAATTCTTTTCAATAAATCTTCAAGGTTTTTATTGTTCAGAATGTCCTGGTTTATTTCAAATATAATTTCCTTTTCTTTTGCAATTAATTTATTTTTAATTCTTGTTCTGTGGTCCTCAATTTCCCTTTCCACTGCAGGCATAAGTCTTTTCAGACTGTTTTTCATAATATAATCTTTTGCGCCGGCCTTCATCATATTTACGGCAATATCTTCACCTACTGTACCCGAAACCATGATAAAAGGTGTATCGATTCCCTTATCATTGCACAGATTAAGTGCTTCGAAACCATTAAAATTTGGCAATGAATAATCGGAAATAATTATGTCCCATTTTTTCTTTAATGCAGAATTAAACCCGGTATTATCTTCAACGAGTTCATAATGTGTTTCATATTTTCCTTTATTAAGTTCCCTTAGCAATAACTCAAAATCATCTTCACTATCTTCAACAATAAGGGCCCTGAGTATTTCTTTACTCATATTTTATTATTAATATTTGGAGGTTCATTTAAAATCAGCCAGTATAATCCCAACGTCTTTACTGCATCAAAAAAACTGTCGAAATCCACCGGTTTTCTGATGTAGCTGTTCGCACCATTTTTATAGCCTCTTATAATATCCTGTTCCTCTTTAGAAGAAGTCAAAATAACTACAGGCAGAAATTTCGTGAGTTCATTCTCCCGTATAGCTTTCAGAACATCAAAACCGTCCAGTTTTGGTAATTTTAAATCTAGTAAAACGACAGATGGTAATTCCTTCGGCTCTCTGTTTTCGAATTTACCTCTCCGAAAAATATAATCCAGAGCTTCCACACCATCCTCCGCAATTACAATTTTGTTTGAAATCCTGCTTTTTTCAAATGCGCGGATAGTAAGTGCGACATCGTCAGGATTATCCTCAACAAGTAAAACAATTTTTTCTTCCATCTCTTTATTCCTTTAATATTTATTTTAAGGTAAAGTAAAAAGTCGTTCCTGTAATAACATCGCTTTCCGCCCAAATTTTTCCGTTGTGTCTGTGAACAATTCTTTGCGCGGTAGCTAACCCGATCCCGGTGCCCGGAAATTCTTTTACAGAGTGTAAACGCTGAAATGCACCAAACAGCTTATCATAATATTTCATATCAAAGCCTGTTCCATTATCTTTAACAAAAAATACCGTATTAAAATCCTTTTTTATTGTCCCAAATTCAATAATTGTTTTATCTTTATTAGAAGTAAATTTCCACGCATTTTCAAGTAAATTATCGAGTAAAATTCGCAGCAAATAAGAATCGCCTTCAGCTATTATATTTTCCTGTATATTGATTTCAGCAATTCTGTCAGAATTTTGATTAATTAAATTATTCATTATTTCATTAGCCATCGATGATAAATTTACTTTATCATATTTTACTTCAAAACGGGTAACGCGGGAAAGTTTCAACATACTGTCAATGAGCTCATCCATACGTGTCGTAGCATTTCTAATCCTATCTAAATATTCCTTACCTTTTTTATCGAGTGTTTTATAATAATCTTCATAAATTGCCTGGCTGAATCCGTCAATACTTCGAAGCGGAGCACGAAGGTCGTGCGATACCGAATAACTAAATGCCTCAAGTTCTCTGTTTAAATTCTGAAGCTGGGCTGTACGCTCTATAACACGCTGCTCGAGTTCTTCGTTTAGTTTGTGGATTTTTTCCTCAGCTATTTTCCGTTCGGTGATGTCCATAACCGAACCTACTATGGAAATAAGTTCCCGATTTTCATTATAATTGCCCTGGAATGTCGAAGAATAATAACCAATACTCTTATCCGGACGAAGGAATTTTTGTTCATAAAAACCCGGTTCGTGGCTCTCTATTGCCCTGTTAATTAATTCTTTGTCACGCTGATTTTCTTCGGGCCATGGCGATAAAGAGAGTATCGAATCTATTTGTGGCGTAAATTTTTTAGGATTTAAACAAAATATCTTATAAACTTCATCTGACCATTCCACTTCACCTGTCTTTACATCCCACAACCAATAACCCAGATGTGCCATTTCCTGCGCTTCTCTTAATTTTCTTTCGCTTTCCTGTAAAACTTTCTCAAACTTTTTTCGTTCAGTAATATCCTCAACGGTTCCCTCATAAAATAAAAACTTCCCTTTCTCGTCTTTAATTGCTTTTGCGTTTTCTCTTACAAAAATGGAAGTGCCATCTTTTTTAGTCCAAGATGACTCAAGTCCGATTATTTCCCCTTCTGTTTCTATTTTTTTTCTGAATTCTGAGCGTGAATATCCCGGTTCAAAACCTTGACGCTCAAGATTTCTATTCGCCAAATCTTCTAAATTTTCGAATCCAAGCATCTTTAATAATGCCGGATTGCAATCTACTATTTCACCATCGGGAGTTGTTCTGTATATTCCGAGAATTGCATTTTCAAATAAACTACGGAATTTAATTTCACTTTCCCTGAGTAATTCTTCGGATTTTTTCCTTTCAGAAATATTCCTGATAACCCTTTGAAAATATTTTACACCATTAATTTCAATCAAATGAACGCTGGTTTCAACCGGAAAAATAGTATTATCTTTTCTTTTATATTCGGTCTCATAAATAACTCCTTCTTCAATCTGCTTTTCAAAATCTATTTCATCTTCTACTATCTTATGCGAGTTTGGTGTCAATAAATCCCGGATATTTAATTTCAGCATTTCTTCTCTTGCATATCCAAAAACACTTAATGTACGATCGTTAACTTCAACTAATTTAAGGTTTCTATCTGAAAGAATTATTATATCATTAGCATTTTTTAAAATGTATTCAAAATGCTTTATTAAAGCTTTCCTCTGAGATTCTTCTTCGAGGTGTTGAATCTGAATTGATTTCTTTTGATTTGTCCAAACCCATATAAAACCGATACCTATCGATATCAATATTAATCCGACTATAATACCATCACTTATCGTTTTTCCGCGCAAAGGATTGTAAATTTCATCAATATCTACTTTTGTAATCATATACCAGGGAGAGTCCGCTATCTTTCTGATGTCAGAAAGGACGGGGACTCCCCTGTAATCCATTCCTTCGAATAACCCTTCTTTTCCTGTGGTTGCAAGAACTGAAGGAATATTATAATTGCTGCTGTCTATTCTTAATTTTAATTTTAAGGCAGTATTTTTTTTGTGACGTAGTTCATTTAAATAAACAACCTCGTCACCTTCTTTCGTAATCAATAATGTTTCAGAAGATTCACTTTTGGTAGGCCAGGATTGTATCAAAGGGAAAAGAAATTTTGAAGGGTTAATACGTAAAACTAATCCTCCCAGAAACCTGTCGCCGTAAAATAAAGGAGTAATTACATCCATACAAATATCTCTGGACTTATCTGTATGTATATTGGTCAACACAGTTCTTTTCTTATCAAATGATTTAAAGTCATCGGCGGAGATAATATTACCGAGATAATCAGATTTTTTATCCAGTGCTATATTAATCCTGAAATTTGTATCGAATAAAAATATATTACCATATTCATAATATTTATAAAAAACTGTAAGGTGAGAAGTAATTACATTTTTTAAATTAGTATCACCGGGATTTTCCAGCAACTTTTTTAATTCTGACGTAAATAATTTACTGTTTGATACAGCTATAGCATCACCTATCCTTTCGTTCCGCCATTCAACTATTTGTTTCACTTTTAAATCAGATATTACAGAAAGCTCTGAATATTTTTCATCTCTGATTTCTGCTTTTTGTATGAAATAATATCTTATGCTAAATATCAGTACAAAAAAAGTGATTAATGAATATAATATAACTAACTTGAGAGGTGACCGGGATAATTCCTGCTTTTTATTCATATTTTAAAAGATATGACAAAAATTAATATTAAACAGTCGTAATAATTTAAAAAACTTCAAGAATTTATTGGAATTCATATAATATTATTACATCCCCCGACTGTCTTAAATATTATACAACAATTTAATATATAATTTTTTACCTATAAATACAATATTTTAAAGAGAAAGTATAAAAATTATGACATTAAAAAACGTGAGGCAAGAAATTTCGGTTTTTCTGAAATTTCAAACTAAACAATTACATTTATAAAATAGTATTAAATTAGTACATTAATTTAATTCTGGAGTTTACAGTTTTATTAAAATATACTAAATTAATTATGAAAATAAAGTATTTGCTCTTAATAACAGCTGTTTTTCTTCTGTTTAGTTCCTGCGGAATATTCAGTAATAAAATAAGTGATGAAAAAAGGAATGAACTTATTAAAACGGGGAAAAAAGCAAAAGGAGAAATTACAAGGGTAGAAGATACAAACGTTACCCTTAATAAAAATCCAAAAGTAAATATTTACATTATAGTCAAACCTGACGGTGAAGATGAATTTGATGCAGTTGTTACTATGTTCGTATCACGGGTTAGTGTTCCCCGAAAAGGCGATAACGTTAACGTATACTACAATCCTAAAGATAAAAGTGAAATTGTTATAGAGTAGCAAAAAAATATTAAATTAAATCGGAAAACTCCGCATCCGTGATTTTTGCCAAATCAAATGGAGAAAGTTTCATTTGCATTCCTTTGGTTCCTGAACTTGCAAATATTTTATCGAATAATTGAGAAGTTTCTTCTATATATGTAGGAAATTTTTTTGTCATGCCAACGGGTGAGCATCCGCCCCGAATATAACCCGTTACGGACAATAAATCTTTTGCTTTTATCATTTCAACTTTCTTATTTCCGCTTACTGTTGCTGCTTTTTTCAGGTTCAGCTCGGCATTTCCGGGTATTACAAAAACAATGTGACCGGTTTTATCCCCTGCTGCAACAAGAGTTTTGAAAACCGTTTCGGGAGGTGCATTTATTTTCCCTGCAACACTCATTGCATCGATTTCATCCTCATTGAATTCATATTCGAATAATTCGAACTGAATATTATTCGATTCAAGTATCCTGACGGCGTTGGTTTTTTTCATAAATCATGGTAAAATAAAAAAGGTTTTCACATTAATGTAAAAACCCTTTTTCGCAGAGAGAGAGGGATTCGAACCCCCGGTAACCGTAAGGCTACAACGGTTTTCAAGACCGCCGCTTTCAACCACTCAGCCATCTCTCTATTTCACAGACTTTTAAAATAGTCACTTTTTCTACTTTTTTCAATCCAATTATTGAAAAAACGAAAATTTATTATTAATATAAGTAAAACGTAATAAAAATATTGTAATAATTTTTATTTAAATACTTTACTTATTATATACGGAAATATTATAGATACCAAAATAATGCATATTCCGGAATAGAGTATATAATTGTTTTTCATTTAGAACTTTTTGTTACCGTGTTAAAAAACTATTTATTTAAAATATATTAAAACTTATAAAACGTTATAATTAATTTCCCCGATTTTTTTGTCAAGATTATTCAAATCATATTCGCCTATTCTAATTCTCCGTAATTCCTTGAGATACCCGCCCACACCCAGTTTTTCCCCCAAGTCATTTGCGATGGAGCGTATATATGTTCCCTTACTGCAGATTATACTGAAATAAATTTCATCACTATTGAGTCTTTTGATGTCAAATACTTTAATGGTAACTTTTCTTGCTTTTAAATCAAGCATTGTTCCTTTTCTGGCAAGTTTATATGCAGGTCTTCCGTTAAGTTTTATTGCAGAATGCATTGGTGGAACCTGCTGTATTTCACCCAAAAATGTTTTTCTTGCATTTTCTATCATTTCATCTGTAATTCCCGATGCATCCCTGATTTCCTCTTCTTCGGTTTCGGTATCGAATGACCTCGTTTTTGCACCTATCCTGATAATTCCCTGGTATTCTTTTTCCGAATCCATAAAATTATTTATCTGCTTTGTCATCCTGTCAGTACAGAGTATCAGCAGCCCTGTTGCGCGCGGGTCAAGGCTTCCGGCGTGTCCGACTTTTGTCAGCGATAAGCTTTTTTTGAGAAAACGCACGACATCCGTGCTTGTCCAGTTTAGGGGTTTATCCGTTAAGATTATTTTATCGGTGAACATTAAAATTTTATTCCTGTCAGTAGAAAGATTACTGGTCGTTATCCGGCGTTTCTTTTTTTACTTCGTTTAATAATTTATTTATTTTTTCGGCGTAGTCAAGTGTATCATCATAATAAAAATTCAATTCGGGTATGTATTTCATATCAAGGTGCTTTGCAAGAAGAAACCGTATGTGCTTTTTCCTGAAATTTATCCTGTCCATGCATTTTTCTATGGGTTCTTTGTTCCCGAGAAATGTTACATAAATTTTTGCAATTCTTAAATCAGGAGACATCATTACCTTGGAAATCGTAACAAGCCCAAGTTGAAATTCCATAAGGTCTTTCGACATTGCGGAATTCAATTTATGCTTAATTAATTCAGCAACCTTTTCAGCTCTGTGAGTCATGATTTTTAAATAAAGAACTTATTAAAAAATTATTTATTAGTTACAAGTTTACGTTTTGTCTCAACAATTTTATATGCTTCAATTATATCTCCGACTTTAACATCATTGTAATTTTCAAGCCCTATACCGCATTCATAACCGGATTCTACTTCACGTACATCATCTTTAAGTCTCTTTAAAGATAGTATATTACCGTCGAAAATTACAAATCCATCGCGCACAAGACGGACTTTATTGTTTCTCACAATCTTGCCATCCTGAACATAGCATCCCGCAACATTACCGATTTTTGGTATTTTAAATACATCCCTGATTTCCACCGTAGCTGTTATTTCTTCAGAGATTTCAGGTTCAAGCATACCTTCAAGTGCCAGTCTGACTTCATCTATTACCTTGTAAATAATGTTATGAATCCTGATATCTACCATATTTTTTTCGGCGAGCTTTCGGGCATTTAAGTTCGGTCTCACGCTGAATCCAATAATAATTGCAGAAGAAGCTTCGGCAAGTAATACATCCGATTCGCTTATCTGACCCAAAGCCTTGTGAATAATTCTGACTTTTGCTTCGTTCGTTGCAAGCTTTGCAAGTGAATCCGCAAGAGCTTCCGCAGAACCGTCCGTATCGGCTTTAATTATAATATTAAGTTCAACCTGCTTGCCTTCTTTAATCTGTTTCGATATATCATCTAGTGTTGCAAATCTGACCTGTCTGAAATCCTGTTCGCGTTTTAATTGCTGCCTTTTTATAGCAATATTCTTTACATCGTTTTCGGTATCCATCACTACAAATGCATCACCTGCCTGCGGCATTCCGTTGAAGCCTAAAAGCTGTACGGGTGTTGCAGGCTTAGCAACTTCAATCCTGTTTTCTCTTTCATCAAACATAGCTTTAACACGCCCCCAATATATACCAGAGAGGAAACAATCTCCGATTTTCAGCATACCTTTCTGGACTAGTACAGTTGCCATGATGCCTCTTCCTTTATCAAGTCTTGATTCGAGAACAACTCCTCTTGCATTTCTGTTCGGGTTGGCTTTAAGTTCGAGTAAATCGGCTTCGAGTAAAATTTTATCGAGAAGCAAATCTATATTCTTTCCGAACTTTGCTGAAATCTCAACTGACTGATATTTCCCGCCCCATTCTTCTATAAGGACATTATTATCCGCTAGCTGTTTTTTTATCTTTTCTATATTTGAATTCGGCTTATCTATTTTATTGATAGCTATTACAATCGGAACATTTGCAGCCAGAGCATGATTTATTGCTTCTACAGTCTGAGGCATGACGCTGTCATCAGCAGCTACAACCAGTACAACTATATCTGCCGCCTGTCCGCCTCTTGCACGCATCGCAGTGAAGGCTTCGTGACCCGGGGTGTCCAGGAAACTTATTTCTTTACCCGAATCAAGCTTCACTTTATATGCTCCAATGTGCTGTGTAATTCCGCCTGCTTCTCCCGCAACAACATTTGCTTTTCTGATATAATCGAGAAGAGAAGTTTTTCCGTGGTCAACGTGACCCATCACAGTTACAACAGGCGGTCTGGATTGTAATGTATCTGCAGTATCAGGTTCATCCTTCAGAGTATCTTCCTGGTATTCAGTCTGGAATTCTATTCTAAATCCGAATTCTTCGGCAAGCAGAACTATTAAGTCTTTGTCAAGTCTCTGGTTAATAGATACCATCATTCCGAGATCAAAACATTTTTTGATAATATCTGCAGGTTCTATGCTCATCAGGTTAGCAAGTTCACTAGTCGACAAAAACTCAGTGACTTTAATTACATTCTTTCTTGATTCTTCATATTCGGCATTCTTCTTTTCCTGTTCGAGTCTTTCCTTTTTCTTTCTTTTCCTCGCTATGCTCCTTGCGGATTGTGCTCCGTCATCATCCAGTTTAGCCATTGTTTCCCTGATGGCATCATCAATTTCCTTCTGGGAAAACTCTTTTGCCTTTAATCCCTTGGCAAATTTCTTTTTCTTTTTTTCATATTCATAATCAGCCTTTGTCTTCTTATCTTTATCCTTCTTTTCCTGAATCCATTTTTCCGGTTTTACTGGTTTAAGCACCTGTTTTACAAATGCACCGCCTTCTTTGGAAGTTTCCTTTTTCTTATCATCTTTTTGAAACGGCTTCTTATTTTGCTTAATATCTTTCAGTGTAACCTTTTCGTAATTTGGCTTTTTTGGTCTGTGATGTTCAAAAGGTTTTTTATTCCTGTAGTCAAACCTGTCTTTTTGGGGCTGAGCCGGCTTGGCTGCACCATCCTGTGCAGGTTTGGAGCCTTCCTGTGTCGTACGGGGTTTTTCATCTTTTTTTACATATTGCTGATGTACAGCTTTACCCTGTTCAGTCCTCTTAAACGGAACATCTCTCTTTTCTTTTTCATACACGGCTTTTTTAGCTTCGGGTTCCTGAGCCTTTTTATCTGTCTTTATTTCTTCGGTTTTCTTTTCATCTTCCTTTTTCTTAATTCCTTCAGGTTTCTTGACCTCTTCAGATTTTGGTTTTTGATCTGCATACTTCTTTTCCGATCTGGCTTTTCTTTCTGCTTCAGCTTCGGCTTTTTCTTTTTCGATTTTTAATCTTTGCTCTTCTCTCCTTGCTTTTTCTTCATCTCTCTTCTTCTTTGCCGCAAGTATTCTTTCTAAACTGTCTTTTTTATCTTTTTCCGCCTGTTCTTTTATGGCTTTTTCCCTTTCAAGAAACGCCATCAGTTCCTGTTTCTTCTTCTCTTCTTCTTTTTTCTTTGATTCATCTTCTATAACTTTTTTTAATCTCTGTTCTTCAGCTTTCTTTACTTTTTGCTCTTCTTCCTTTTTTATACGTTCATCTGCTTCATATATTTCAACTTTATTCTTCTGTACAAAGTCAACAACCTTCTTTAAATGTTTTTCCTGGTCCTCAATGTCCTTTTTGAAATGAGAAAATACCTTTGAGACTACATCAGGTTCAAGTGAAGTATTTATCGTAATTTTCTCCACACCGATTGAACTGAGATAATCTATTACATCTTCTTTAGACCTGTTGATTTCTCTTATCAGTGCAGCGACTTTATATTTTTTACCTTTAGTTTCCAATTCAGACATTTAAAATTATTTGATATTTATGAATTTGTAATATTATTTTTCATCCTGTACTTCTGTGTTTACTTCCTGTTCAGTGTCTTCTTTTTCGGTTTCCCTGACAACATCTATCTGGTAACCGGTTAATTTCGAAGCAAGTTTTATATTCTGACCGTTCTTTCCGATAATAAGGCTCTTCTGATCCTCATCAGCATATATTTTTGCAATCTTACCTTCTTTATCAATGTATATATCCTGCAGCTTCGCAGGAGCAAGTGCCCTTGCAATATACAACGCTATATCATCGGTGAAATTAATCACATCAATATTTTCATTACTGAGTTCCCGCACAATAGAATGTATTCTCATTCCTTTCATTCCGACGCAGGCACCAACCGCATCTATTCTGTCATCGTTGGAAAGTACCGCGATCTTTGCTCTTTCACCGGGTTCTCGGGCGATTGCTTTTATTTCAAGTATGCCGTCAAATATTTCAGGTATCTCCAGTTCGAATAATTTAAAAAGGAACTGTTCGTCGGCTCTTGATACAATGATTGCAGGCGGACCCGAGCTTTTCTTTTCAATGCTTTTTATAATAGCCCTTATTGTATCCCCTTTTTTATATCTTTCCTTTGCAATCTGTTCAGATTTCGGAAAATGCACTTCATTATGGTCGTGTATAAGCAAAATCGAATTCGGTTTTATCTGGTAAACTTCACCTACAATTATTTCACCAATCAGTTCTTTGTATTTATTAAATGTAACTTCTTTTTCTATTTCACGGAGCTTCTGGTTCAGGTTCTGCTTAAGATTCAGCACGAGCCTTCTTCCGAAATCAATTATCGGTATTTCTTCCACATATTCATCTCCGGGTTCGAAATCCTCACCCGATCTTTCCTTTGCACCTTCGACATCAATTTCAAGAGCCGGGTCGTTAACTTCTTCGACTACGGTCTTGTTAAGAAAGATTTCTATATTGCCCTTTTCCATATTAACGACAATATCAAAGTTTGCTTCAAGCCCATACCTTTTTTCCATCATTTTCCTGAATGAATCCTTTATCACGCTTTCCAGAATATCCCTGTCGATATTCTTTAACTTTGCCATTTGTGCAAAGGCTTCAATAATATCTGATTTCATACTATAGAATTTTTTTATTTTTTAAAACTCAATTTTATTTTAACTTCGGATATATCACCGAATAAAACTCTAATATTCTTTAATTCTTTTTTGTCTTTAACCTGCAATTCAATCTCTTCATCTTCAGTATTACTTACTTCAACAAATTTTCCCGCTAAAATTTCATCATTTTTCAGTTTTATATCCAGTTCTCTGCCAATATGCTTTTCAAGCTGCCAGAAAAACTTAATCGGGTTTTCCGCTCCCGGTGAAGAGACTATTATTTTCAAAATCCCTTTATCAGCATTTTTCTCTTCAAGATATTTCCATAAATCTTTATTCGCCTTCGCTATTTCATCAATATTGAAATTTTCTTTTCTATCAACAAAAACCTCAAGTATTAAATTGCCTTTGTTCCCTTTTTGCTTAAAATCAATCAAAACAAAATCGGAAACCTTAAAAAAGTCATTTATTATTTCTGTATAATTGTTTTCCATTTTTTTTAAAAAAAAAGTGGGTTACGTAACCCACTCTAAAAAATTTTGCTCACAAAATCATAATAATATACAATATATATTATGTAAATTCAAGCAAATTGTATTTACATAAACCCAAATTTGTGAATATATAAACACTTAAAAATTGACTAATTTAAACAATGAAGGCTTATAAACCCATAAGTATTGATTTTTTTAAAAAAGACACGATAAAAGTCTCAAAAGAACTGCTTGGCAAAGTGATTGTAAGAAAAATAGACAATAAAACCTGCCTTGCGGGTAAAATTGTTGAAGTTGAAGCATATATAGGTGAACATGACCCCGCCTGCCATGCATTTCAGAAAGTTTCGGGCAGAAGCAGTGTGTTATATGAAGAAGGTGGCACAATCTATGTGTATTTTATTTATGGTAATTATTATTGTTTTAATATAGTTACAGAGAATAAAGGTATCGGGTGCGCAATACTTATAAGAGCAGTAGAACCGATTGAAGGAATCGATATTATGCGAGAATTCAGACCAAAAATAAAAAATATTCATGATTTAACTAACGGTCCGTCGAAATTTTGCATTGCTTTCGATATTGATAAGAAATTTAACAATCAGAAATTATCGGAAAATGGAATATTTGTTTCAGATTCACAAATTAAAGAAAAATTTGAAATAAAAACTTCAAAAAGGATTGGGATAGTAAAAGGAGCTGATTTTCAATACAGGTTTTTTATAAAAGATAATCCATATGTAACAAAACATAAATTTAACAAATAATTATGAAAATTCAATTTTGCGGA
>PMIW01000043.1 GCA_003158365.1 Ignavibacteriota bacterium
TTACAACTTTCTTAAACTTATTTAATCTTTGTTCTGTCAAATTAGAAATTAATATTTACAATTAGATGTTTTATAAATTAGATAAATATGAACGAAATATAAGTATATATAAATATAGCTTTACTTTTAAAAATTAATCAAATAAGTTTCTTTAAACAATTTACAAAGTGATGCAGAAAATAAAATTTTTAATGTTAATAATAATTGCTGCAAATCTGACTTTTGCGCAAATTAACACAAAACCGCANNTATTATAAACCAATCAGCAACAGCAGCGATTTATTTTTAAACTTTTCTATCGCAGGAATTTCGGACAACAGGGAATTTGAATATTTTGATTATTACGGAAATTCTTATGTCCCTAATAAATTAAACAGGGTTTTCATAATGCCGCTTAATATAGGTATTCAGCATTATATATTTAAAGATGAAATTGAAAATGATTTTAAGCCGTTGGTTAGTATTGGCATTACTCCGGCACTGGTACTGACAAATCCCTATGACAGAGGCTATTTCAATGCACTTGGATATTTTAACGCAGCTTTTGCTTTCGGAGGATTTGCAGGAATAGGATTGGAATATAACCAGACTAAAAATCTTGCTTTCAGTTTAAACTTCAGATATTTTTATTTGCCTGTTATCGGGAGCAATGTTATGAGTCTTAAGGATAGTCCTATGAAGGACTTAGGCGGTATTCAGCTGGTGTTCGGTCTTAATTTCTTGAACTAAAAGGATATTTATCCTATCATTTTTTCGAAGTCTTTTTCATCTATTATTTTTACGCCGAGTTTTTTGGCTTTATTTAATTTACTTCCGGCTTCTGTCCCTGCCAGGACAAAATCGGTATTTTTGCTTACAGACGAAGAGACCCTTCCTCCGAATTCCTCAATTATCTGGGATGCTTTATCTCGTGTGTGTGTTTCAAGCGTGCCTGTCAGAACGAAAGTCTTATCCTTAAAATTTCCGTTGAATTTTATTTTTACTGATTCATCAACTTTGAAATTCAGTCCGGCGCTCTGAAGTTTTTTTATGAGTAATTTGCTTTTTTCATCCTCAAAAAATTCTTTAATACTTTTTGCAATTTTAGGACCGACTTCGTAAATATTACTTATTTCTTCTACAGATGCTTTTGATAATTTATCCATTGACGCAAAATTCTTGGCAATTATCCTTGCCGTCTTTTCGCCAATGTGCCTTATGCCGAGCGCAAACAAAACTTTATCAAATGGTTTCTTTTTAGATTCCTCAATTGCGTTTAAAATATTATTTATGCTTTTTTCCCCGAATCGCTCGAGATTAATCAGTATATCCTTATATTTATAGAGCTGGTATAAATCAGTAAAATCTCTAATTAATCCTTCTTTTAAAAAAATTTCTATAATGCTTGTGCCAAGTCCTTCGATTTCCATTGCATCCCTCTGAACGAAATGCTCTATTCTCCCCTGAACCTGTGCGGAACAAAAATAATTCACACAGTAGAAACTGACTTCCTCTTCTGGTTTTTCAAGTCTGGAGTTGCAGACAGGACATCTTTCGGGTAATTTATACTCTTTAATTTTTTCGTAATCTTTGTCTTTTATAACTTCAACAACTTTCGGAATTACATCTCCGCCTTTTTCAATTTTTACTTTTACACCTTCCTTAATACCTTTTCTTTTTATTTCGTCAAAGTTATGTAGAGTTGCTCGCGAAATCGTAGAACCGGCGAGGAATACAGGCTCAAGCTCCGCAACAGGAGTGATTGTACCTACCCTTCCAACCTGCAGGGTTATTGCTTTTATAATCGTGATTTGCTGCTTGGCTTTGAATTTATACGCTATTGCCCAGCGTGGTGATTTGGCAACTGAACCTAGTTTATCCTGCTGGACAAGCGAATTTATTTTTATTACAACACCGTCAATTTCATAAGGAAGTGTATCTCTTATATTATCAACTTCATCGCAGTATTTTTTTACTTCATCGATATTACTGACTTTTTTCAAAAATGCATTAACCGGGAATTTTATAGATTTTAAAATTTCCAGATTCTTGAAATGCGAACTTAAAGTTTCATCGTTAGTTCTGAAATAATAAACAAAAATATTTAATGGTCTTGAAGCAACGGCTTTGTTGTCCTTTTGTTTTAATGTGCCTGCAGCCGTGTTTCTTGCATTCGCGAAGAGTTTTTCCCCTCTTAATTCCTGCTCCTCGTTTATCTTTTCGAAATCATCTTTTTTAATAAAAACTTCACCCCTTACTTCGAAATTTTTATACATACCCGATTTCACTCTTAATGGAATCGAACGGATTGTTTTTAAATTTTTAGTAACATCGTCACCCTTTGTGCCATCCCCTCTTGTTGCTCCTTTCACGAATATCCCGTTTTGATATGTTAGAGAAACTGCAAGCCCGTCAAATTTTAATTCGCAGACATATTCATATTTTTCGTTCGGGATAAGATTTTTAATTCTTTTATCGAAGTCAATTAATTCGTCGAAGTTATATGAATTTGCAAGTGAAAGCATCGGAACTTCGTGAGTCACAACTTCAAATTTTTTGGTTGGTTCGCCCGAAACCCTCATGGTTGGTGATTCGGGAGTAATTAATTCGTGATAATTTTTTTCAATTTTCTCAAGTTCCTTCATCATCATATCATAATCCAGATCAGAAATATCGGGTTCGGCTAAGGTGTAGTACCTGTAATCAGCATCTGCTATTTTCTCACGTAAGGTTTCTGCTTTTTTTAATATGTTTTGCGGAACAGCCAAGTTAATTATTGTTACTAAGTTATTACGTTATAAATTATTTTAACAAAAATGAAAGGAAAAAAATTAATTATTCTTTTTTAAAAAGTATTATTTATTATTCACTCTTTGCATCCGCCGTGGCGGATTTATTATTCACTGCTCTTTTGCTATGCCTTCACGGGATATTTTCAGATATTTCACCTTTGTATCTTTAATATCCAATTTTTTTCCGTTTAAATACAATTCGAACGCTGATGTGTTATTGGATGTTATATAGAAATTCTTCTTTGCCTTCCAGGAACCTTTGTAGTCCTTGTCAAATGTCTCTTTGTACATATTATCATATGCTATAGAATCTATTATTACTGCAATATATCCTTTTTTAAAACAATTTATTTCAAGTGTTAAAGAATCATTCAAAGCTTTCTTTATAGAATCCTGCACCAATTGAACTCTTTTTGTGGAGTCTTCAATTTCTTCTTTTGAACGCTTTCCGAGAATTTTCTTTTCATTTTCTTTAACTACTGTATCGAAATTTTGTCTCACTAAATCGTATTTCGATTTTGAGGTTCCCGTTATAAAAACTGTAGTCAGAAGCAGGTAAACCCCGTATCCCATAAGCAATACAACGGCTGCAATTCCCAGAGACTTAAAAATTGAAGGAGAAAAGTTAATGGATTTTTTCTGAGGCTGTTTTTTCAGTTCCGGTTGTTCGGTATATGTAGCAGATTTTACTACATCAATTTTCTTAACCGGTGTACTTTTAAAATGCTTCCTTTTGTCTTTTGGTTTTACAGGTTTTTGCTGTGAAGCATCTGTTTTTTCTTCAAAAAAACTTTCCATTGACTCTTGTGCGTAAGTCGTATTTTTTTCTGTGGCAGGTTCTGTTTCTTCTTCCTTTAAAACATCATCGGGTTTTTTAATATCAGATTCAGTTTCTTTTTTATCTTCAGCTATCGGCTGATATCTGCCGCTTTTCGCAAGATCAAAATTGTAAAGAGTTTCTTTATCATCGAGTCCCAAACTTCTGATATATTGTTTTAAAAATGCTCTTATATACGGCTGCGGTAAAAAACCGAAATCTCCGCTTTCAAGTTTTTCTAAATTTGATATGTGAATTCTTGTTTCGTGAGCAATATCCAAAAGCGAAATCTTTTTACTTTCCCGGTAAGCTTTTAAATCCTCTGCAAATTTTTTTAACATAATATAATGGTATATGCTTAAACGTTGAATTTTGTAGAAAATAAATATATTTTTTGTAAATATATATGAAATACGATTACCTTAAAGAAAATTATTCCGATTTAGTAGCGGATATTAAAGCAATATGCCCACAAATCGGTAAGAATTATGAGGATATAAAACTCGTTGCAATAAGCAAAACTTTCCCGTCGGAAGAAATTTTAGAGGTTCATAAAATCGGGCATGTTGATTTCGGCGAGAATAAAGTTCAGGAACTGACATCTAAATATGGTGAACTGAAATCCGAATCTATTAAATGGCATCTTGTAGGGCATTTGCAAACGAATAAAGTGAAATATATTATTGATTTTGTTGAACTTGTTCATTCCGTCGATAGCTTTAAACTCGCACTGGAATTAGATAAATTTGCAAAGAAAGCAGGAAGAATTCTAAACATTCTTGTTCAGGTGAATACAAGTGATGAAATGCAGAAATCAGGTGCGGAACCGGGTGAAGTGAAGAAACTTTGCAAAGAAATATCAGTTCTTGAAAATATTAATATTCAGGGTCTGATGACAATTGGCATGTTCACTGATATGGAGAATATTATAAGGGAAAATTTTGTATTGCTGAAAAACCTGTTTGATGAATTGAAAGCTGATTATGGCAGCTTTAAATACCTTTCTATGGGTATGACTTCTGATTATAAGATTGCACTCGAAGAAGGCTCAAATATGCTCAGGATAGGAAGTGCAATTTTCGGAAAAAGAAATTATTTATAAATATTTTAATAAACCGGTATGAATATTACCTCAAAAGACATTAAAAAAAGAGATTTCAAAAAGGGTCTTCGCGGATACGATGCGAATGAAGTTGATGCATTTCTCGATACTGTAAGCTCGCATTATGAAAAATTAATCGTAGAAAACAAAAATCAGGCAGATAAAATAAAATCCCTTATGTCTGATATAGAAATCTATAAAGAAAACGAAACTAACCTGCAGAAAGCAATTATTAAATCGCAGGATTTGGGTGAGGAAATCGTGATTAATGCAAAGAAAAAGGCTGAAATGATAATAAAAGAAGCCGAATTGAATTCAAGGAAAATGAAACAGGATATAGAAGATGATATACTTTCCAAAAAACAGGAACTCGAAAGCATTAAACAAAGAAACGATAAAGTGATAGAGGATGTAAGAAATTTTCTGAATGATAAATTAAATGAATTTGAAGATTTCATAAAAAACAAAAAGATTTTTAAAATGGAACTTTCAAATCTGACAAACATTACAAGTGATTTCGAAGGACTGGATGAGGCAAACAACGAGCAAAAAGAAGAAGAAGAAAAACCGGTTAAAAAAGTATTTATAGGAGGTTCTAAACCCGATAAGAGTTCGTTCGAAGACAGCTTTGAAGTAAAATAATCAAATGAAATCGAATATTAAGGCAACTAAAGATTGTATAAGAAATATTGTAAAAGATAAACATGATGTTGGGATAATTCTGGGAACCGGACTGGGGGGTCTGGTAAAATTTATTAAGATTGAACATATCATTGATTACTCAGATATTCCGAATTTTCCTGTCTCTACTGTAGAGTCTCATCACGGTAAACTTATTTTCGGAAAATTATCGGGAAAAAAAATTATCGCGATGCAGGGCAGGTTTCATTTTTATGAAGGGTATTCCCACGAACGTGTTACTTTCCCATTGCACATTATGAAAGAACTGGGAATTAAACTTTTAATTGCTTCAAATGCATGCGGTGCTTTGAATCCCGAATTCCGGAAGACGGATTTAATGATATTAACGTCTCACATTAATTTGCATTATACTTCTCCGTTAATCGGTTCGAACTATAAGGACAATGCAAGAATGACGCACTATTATTCCACAAGATTAATTGATCTTGCTGAAAAGACTGCTGTTGAAAATAATATAGATATAAAAAAAGGTGTTTATGCCAGCGTGCAGGGTCCGGCTCTTGAAACAAAATCCGAATATAGGATGATTAGGAAATTCGGAGGCGATGTGGTCGGGATGTCTACAATTCCCGAAGTAATCGTTGCCCATAAACTGGGTATAGAATCACTCGGAATTTCAATAATAACCGATGAGGGTTTTCCCGACACAATTGAAGTTGCAATGCTGGAAAATATTCTTATGTCTGCAAGTATAGCTGAACCAAAGATGACCCTTTTAATTAAAAAGTTAATAGAAAAATTATAAATTTAAATATTATGACCGAACAAAGAAAAAAAATATTTGGAACTGTTGCTTACCTTAAAAAACTTCTGCCAGTGAACTTTCATGCGAAAGTCGCTTTAATAGTAGAAGATAATTACAGACTCCCTGCAGGTATTAAGATTATTAAAAAAATTAACGTCAGAGATATTCCCGCAACTTATAACAAGGAAATTTTTGATAATCCATTATTTATACTTTGCGCAAAAACGGGAAACCGGAATATGTTAATACTAAAAGGCAGACTGCATTTCTATGACGGAGTAAAAATGAGGGACATTGCTCATTTTATATATTCATTAAAATACATGGGAGTGGAAAAAATAATATCCATAGATGAAGTTGGGAATTTAAATCCAAGGTTCAAATGCGGTGAACTTGCCCTGATATATGATCATATAAATCTTATGGGTGATAATCCGCTTATAGGAGAAAACGATAATGAGCTGGGAATACGTTTCCCTGATATGAGCAATGCATATGACGAAGGATTATTTTCAAAAGCAGTAAAAGTTTTTGCGGACAGTAAAACAAAAATCAATGAAACCGTTTACCTTGGAATAATCGGTCCCGAAAGCGAAACCGAAGCTGAAGCAAGATTTTACAGGGAAATAGGTTCGGATGTGCTGGGGTATTCTGTAATCCCGGAAAATATTACTGCTGTTCACGGTAAAATGAAAATGCTTGCCATTGGTCTTATCACAAGAGAGTTAGTTGCAGATAAAATGAAAGCAGATGTTTCAACTGAATCAGAAAAGAAAAAGGAAAATTTAAAATATTTTAAAAAATCAGAAAGCGAACTGAATAGAATTCTGATAACACTTATAAAAAACATTTAACGCGTATGAAATTCAACATGAATAAATCCGGAATTAAAATATTAATTATTACCTTAATATTCACAGCATTTGTGCGGAGTTCATATTCAATTGATGACCCGAAAAAGAATAATATTCCAACACAAATTTAAACTGTTGAAGCGGAAAGCATCGATGTTGCAAACAATTCCGTAAAAAGTTATATACTCGATAATTTTCCGATACTTCCCGAGAAGACGGTAGACAAGCTTATACAGACAAGAAATGTTGAATTCAGCAATCAGGACTCGTCAAAAACAGATAATACTCCGTATTATAAAATCAGTTATTCAATTCCGGAAAACTATCTTCTGGATACAATAAAAATACTTTGGGAGCTCAATATTCCCGAATTCCGTTCGCACATATTCCAGCTTTACAAGCAGGATACAATTTATATTGATACGTGGAATAATGTCGTGGGAACGGTTAAAGATAAAACCTATACGGGAAATTTCGAGGCGTTCAGAGTACGCAACTGGCCTACCTGGAAAGACCCCGAGAAAGGTAAAGAAGAATTACCCCCTACACCGGCAGGACCGAAAAATCCGCTCGGACTTTTCTGCATTCATTACGATGAAGCATCACTAAGATATTTTCACGGAACAAATAAAGAATATCTGCTCGATGATAAATACAGGTATCTTTCACACGGATGCGTAAGAAATTACAATGGTAATATCAGAAAAATGAAAGAGTTTGTTATTAAGCGGGTCATAAAGTCGAAAGATTTGACATCCTGGCTGGAAAGCAAAAGAACTATGCAATTTGACTTTGACAAGCAGGACCGATTCCCTGTCAGAATTATTTATAAAACGTATAATATTTATAAAGACGAAACAGGAAAATATATAGAACTTTATAAAGATATATACGGCTACAGAAATTATTCGGGAGATAAATTCAACGATGCAAACCTTGTGTTCCTCTCAACAAAGGAGAACTTAATAAAAGAATATAAAGAGAAAATAGGAAATGATATAACGGATGAGAAACTAAACCAGCTTATTGAATACGCAATTAAACATTGTGAGGAATATGAGAAATATAATTTAGACGACTTATTGAGTAAACTGAATTAGAATTAAAAGCTTTCATCAACCCATTTATAGATACGCCATTTAGAGTCTGATGTATTTTTAATCAGGCTCATATCGGCAAAACCGTTTAACCTTATTATATTGCTCGGATTAAATGTAATAGTAAGGTTAAAACTTCTTTTGACATTCTGATGCAGTGAATCACCAACCTGCAATACAACATTGTTCCAGATTATCTCAAGTTTTTGGGAATTCTGAAATAATCCGTTTGTGGTTCTAAGCTCGGTAGGCTTATCCCATGATACATCATAACCCAGAGCATAATCCCTGTAAGTAAATACGAAATCGTCCGTCAATAAATTACTGTAAACAGATGTGTCTTTAAAAGTATATGCATACTTGAAATTCTGATAAACCCCCTCGATTGTAGTCTGGTCGGTGATAATCGGTGAACTCGTAGTATTATCAATTTTAGGCGCAAAAATATTTTCGCACGAAGAAAAAATAATAAGGAAAAGAAAATATATTAAAATATTCTTTTTCAACTAATTGCTGAAGTTTGCTTTTAAAACACTCCATGTCGTATCGGAATCGACAGATTTGAAATCTATCCAGTTCGATATAGCCCAGAGATTTTTTGAATTAATCACCATTACAAATCTTAATTTTCCAGATAAAGTTTTTGCAACGTTTGTCTTCTGATGGTCAAATCTTAAGAGATAATCCATATCATAAATAGCGGAATCTGAATATGTAACCGTATTAACATTTGTATAAAAGAATAATGAAGTGCTCTGGGCATTGGTCAGTGATAAAAGATTATAGAAATAATTTTTTTCATTGGTAATGTCCCAGCTTCTGAAAATAGGATACTGGATCTGCGAGGAAATATCCGCAATATAAACAAATTTCCTTACAGTTAAGCTCGTATCAACAATGCATTGCAGATAATTATTTATATCCTTATCCGTTATGGCACTTTGCAAATTCGCAAGCACGATATCCGGAGAAGTGGGCGGAATAAAATTTGAGCGCGGCTCTGTAGGAGTTTCCACGTTCCTTAGTCCGAATAAGCCGCATCCGCTGATTATGAGCGGGAGCAGCAGCAATATTTTAATTTTTCTGAGCAATTATTATAAATCTTGTTGATTTGTCCTTTAAAAATTTATTTCCGTGATAATCTCCAAAAACTTTTTTTATACTGAATCCCAGCGCTTGAAGTTCTCTTTTAATTGCTTTGCATGAATATAATCTTATTCTCTCTGTGAAAATCCTGCTGCCGATTCTTATTTCCTTATATACAAAATCGTTTTCTATCTTCCTTTCCTGAATTACATTCTCTCCGTCAAGCTTCATATTGTCTTTCTTAACAAGATTTTTCCTTAAATAAGACTCATTCAGAAAATCAAACACGAAGAACCCGTTTTTATTCAAAGATGAATATACATTTTTGAACACCTTAAAATTTTCGGAATCTTTTTCAAAATATCCGAAACTCGAAAATATGTTTATTGCAGTATCGAATGATTTCCTGAAATTAAAATTTCTCATATCTTCTATCAGGAATTTCAATTTTAAATTTCTTTCCTTTAAATTTCTTTTCATATTATTTGCTTGTCCGATTAAATATTCGGACAAATCAAACCCGGTTACATCGAATCCCCTTTTTGCAAATTCTATCGAGTGTCTGCCTGAACNNCCTGTGCTTATACAGTTCGAGATAGTACTTGCTTGAAAACCAATCCTTATACCACTCTCTGCTCAATGTCAAATGTTAAATTATAAATGTTAAATTCTATCTTCTGCTCTTGCTCTGTATTACTCAATATTCATTAATCATTACTAATTAATAGAGACTCTTCCCTCGATTGCCTTTGCAAGCGTAACTTCATCGGCAAACTCAAGGTCGGCACCAATAGGAATTCCTCTTGCTATGCGCGTTATCTTTATACTCAAAGGTTTTATAAGCTTATTAAGATACAATATTGTTGTCTCTCCTTCGACAGTAGGATTTAAAGCTAATATCAGCTCTTCAACTTTATTATTATCGGATTCATCAAGCCTGTAAAGTAATTCTTTTATTTTAATATCATTTGGACCAATTCCATCCAGCGGAGAAATTCTTCCGTGCAGCACGTGATATAATCCCCTGTATTCATTTGTCTTCTCTATTGCATAAACGTCCTTGGGGTCTTCCACAACACATATAACGTTTCTGTTTCTTTTTTCGGAACTGCAAATTTTACATACATCATCTTCGGTAATATTGCAGCAAACATTGCAGAACTTTATTTTATCTTTTATCTCGAGCAGTGCCTTCGATAATTTTTCAACTTCTTCTCTCGGCTGTTTGATGATGAACATTGCAAGCCGCTGTGCCGTCTTTCTTCCTATCTGAGGAAGTTTGGATAACTCATCTATTAAAGATTCAAGCGAGTTAGATATATTGAACATAGTTTTTTAAATAATTTCTAATTGCAAAACATTTTTTAATCAGTACTTATCATTTCAAATCAGAGTTTATCTGCTGTCAAAGCTCTAAAACCCCGGTAGGTTCAATCCCGGTATATTCGGCATCATACCTGCTGTTGCTTTTGACATCTCGTCGTTAGCCATTTTTTGCGCGCTTTCAATTGCCTTGTTAATAGCTGCAATCAATAAATCTTCGAGCATTTCAGTATCATCCGAAGTCAGAATTTCTTTTTCGATTTCGATTTTTCTTATCTGTGTTTTTCCGTTAATCGTGACTTTGACCATTCCTCCGCCTGATTCTTCAGTCAGTGTCATATTTTCCAGTTCAGCCTGTATCTGGTCCATTTTTTCCTGCATCTTTTTTACCTGCTTAAGCATTCCCTGCATTTGATTTGGTTTCATCAATTATATTTCTCCTTAATTATTATTTAAATATTTAAAATTGAATTCCATTTATTAAAAAGCTCTGCCGTTGCAAATACATCCCCTATGCAATAGTCGGCAATAACTTTAAACTCTTTATTTTTAAAAAGGTCTGCGACCATGTCTCCCTTAACCCCGTTTGCTTTCGGACTATCAATTCCAAGCTGTTTGCAATAGAAATCAAGCGAGAACTTTCTTCTTGCGCCCGTCGGTGAATGGCGGTTGAACGTCAGCTCCTTCAGCATATCTATATGGTATTCCCTGAAATTAAAATCACTTCCAGCCATCAGGTTTTTCGACGGCTCTATTCCAAGCCGGAAAGACCTCAGCATTATAAACGGACAATCGAATTCCCTTCCGTTGAATGTGATAAATAAATTATATCCGTTCTCTTTTATTATCTTCCAGAAAAGTTCGAGAATTTCTTTTTCACTCTTGCAGATATAATTTATATTTTCATTTTCGGATAATATCTCATCCGTTCCTTCCGCATTTACCAGAACACAACCTTTATCCTTATTCAAATCCAGCAAACCAATCGCAACAAGCTGTGAAGTAAAAGGATTGAAAACAAGATTTTCAATAGCCTGTTTTTTTTCCTCTTCATCTTTGGCAAATTTTGTAAGGTATGTTTGCGTTTCTTCATCATATGATTCGAAATCGAAAGCCGCAACCTCGAGGTCGAATGATAATACTTTTCTTTTACTAATATCAATCATAATATTTTTAAATAATGCTTTTAATTCAAATATTAAAGAGCATTTCACTATCCAGCTTCAAATCCTCATAACAAAAGAACGGCTCGCCGAATTCAACACCAATCCTGAATCCGAAGAAATGTGCCCGCGCCGTAATGTCATCGAAAAATCTTTTATTGCTTATATAAGTTTCCGGTTCATTCTTTATCTTTGGATTATAAAATTGCGATTCATAGCATTTTATCGCTTCGATCTTCTTTTCAAATACATCACTCACATCCATTATAAAACTTACGGGAATATCATAAGCGTGACGGTAATAAAAAACTTTTTTCGGTCTGTAAGCAGTAAGTATTCCTGTTTTAATCTTTCTTAAACCTGAATAAAAAACCGCTTCGCTTATTAATTTACTTGCACTAATATGGTCGGGATGCCTGTCCAATGGATACGGAGCAAAAATTATTTCAGGTTTATATTCACGAATCAGTTTAATAAGTTTCAGCCTGTTTGCATAATTATTCTGAATATCACCGTCTTTTAGACCGAGATTTTTTCTGAACTTGGCGCCCAGTACTTTTGTCGCTTTTTCAGTTTCTTTTTTTCTTTGTACAAGATTACCTCGTGTGCTGAGTTCACCTTTGGTCAAATCAATAATCCCTACTTTTTTCTCCGATTTCACGAGTTTGCAAACGGTACCTCCGCAGGTAAGCTCTATATCATCGGGATGAGAACCTATAAATAATGCGTCTGTTTTTTCCATTTTACCTTTTACCTATAAACGTTTAATATAGCAAATATTGATTTTTAATAAAATTGCAAAGAAAAAAATGTACGTTTTTCCCACTGAATCTGATTTTTAAATCAGTTATTTTAAATGTTTTACAGGATTATGAAAAAAGAAGACTGCATTTTTTGCAAAATAACATCGGGAGAAATCCCATCCTATAAAGTCTATGAAGATGAGGATTTCATATGTATTCTGGATATTTTCCCGAATACAAAAGGAATGACATTGCTCATTCCGAAAGAACATTACGATTCTTATGCATTCGATATGCCTGATGAGATGTATACGAAGTTCTTGCTTACCGCAAAGAAATTCGGAAAGGTAATGGATAAGAAGCTTGGCGTAATGAGGACGGCGCTTGTGATGGAAGGTATGGGTGTGAATCACGTGCATATAAAACTTTACCCACTGCACGGGCTAGGAAAGGATTTTAAGGCGATGATACCCGAAGGTGAGCATTATTATGAGAAATACAAGGGATACCTTACAACTTTATTGGGACCTAAAGCGGATGATGGAAAGTTGAAGGAAGTGCAGAAAATTTTAACATCCTGAATTAAGAGCTTTAACACTAAGAACACAAAGAACACTAAGTAACACAAAGAAGTTTAATTTTTTAAATTGTAATCAGTGAAATCAGAGTAATCAGTGATTCAGCGAAATCATATAAATCATACAAATCAGAGATAATGAAATACGAACATTTAGAAATCGAGAAGAAATGGCAGGAATACTGGCTTAAGAATAAGACTTTTAAAACACCTGACATAGAGAAAATAGACAAATCGAAACCGAAGTATTATATACTCGATATGCTCCCCTATCCGAGCGGAGACGGCCTGCATGTGGGGCATCCGGAAGGATACACGGCAACGGATATTATTTCGAGATTTAAGAGAATGAAGGGTTTTAACGTCTTGCACCCGATGGGATGGGACGCATTTGGACTGCCTGCTGAGCAATTTGCAATTAAAAAAGAAATCAATCCGAAAATCGGAGTCGAAGAATGCGTTATAAGATTCAGAAGCCAGCTTCAGTCACTTGGATTTTCATACGACTGGGACAGGGAAATAAACACGACAGACGAAAAATATTACAAGTGGACTCAGTGGATGTTCCTGAAAGTTTTCAATTCATACTTCGATGAAAAAGAAAAAAAAGCAAAACCAATTTCTGAGCTTAACATTCCTGAAGGATTATCAGAAAAAGAAAAATATGATTACGTAAATTCACAGCGGCTTGCATTTATTTCGGAATCACCTGTCAACTGGTGCCCGGAACTCGGTACAGTCCTAGCGAATGAAGAAGTGCCAGAACAGATTGAAAAGGGTTTTACGGTTGTAAGACGTCCGATGAAACAATGGAAACTGAGGATTACTAAATATGCACAAAGACTTCTGGAAGAACTTGAATCTGTAAACTGGCCGCTTAGCGTTAAGAAACTTCAGACAAACTGGATTGGCAGAAGCGAAGGCGCAATAGTTAAGTTTAAAGTAAGGAGTCGGAGCGGAGCGGAAATCCCGATTCATCGGGATGAAATAATTGAAAGAGAGTTAGAAGTATTTACAACGAGACCTGATACATTATTCGGCGCAACTTATATGGTACTTGCACCTGAGCATAAATTAATCAATGAAATAACGACTGACAGTCACAAAGAAAAAATTAAAAAATACATCGAAGAAGCATCCAGAAAATCCGATCTGGAAAGAACCGAACTGGCAAAAAACAAGACTGGCGAATTCACGGGGGCTTACGCAATCAATCCTGTTAATCAAAAAGAAATTCCAATCTGGATTTCCGATTATGTATTGACAAGCTATGGTACTGGAGCGATTATGAGCGTACCGGGGCACGATGAGCGCGATATGGAATTCGCTCTGAAATTCAAGCTTGAAATTATTCCGGTCGTAATACCGGAAAAATTCAAAGATGCGGGAATTAAGAAAATTAAATCCGATGACGGTTCGGAAATAATTATAACAGGCAAAGCACTTCATACATTAAACGGAGATACAAAAGAATTTGGAAATTTCCTTGCAGATACAATAAACGGTAAAATCTGTTTTACAGAGGAAGGTTACAGCATAAATTCAGGTTTTATAAGCGGACTTCCAACAAAAGATGCCATTGCAAAGATGAATAAATGGCTCGAAGAAAAAGGTCTCGGAAAGAAAAGTATTAATTTCAAATTAAGAGACTGGTTGTTTTCGAGGCAAAGATACTGGGGTGAACCGTTCCCGATTGTTCACTTCGAAGACGGCACATATAAAGCGCTGGATGAAAGTGAATTACCCGTAACCTTGCCTGAAGTAAAATCTTACAAGGCATCGGGTACCGGTGAATCGCCTCTTGCAGCAATTCCGGAATGGGTTAATACTACCGATAAGGAAACAGGAAAACCCGTTAAACGCGAGACCAATACAATGCCGCAGTGGGCAGGCTCGTGCTGGTATTACTTAAGATACATCGACCCGTTTAACGATAAAATTTTCTGCGACAAGGGAAAAGATAATTACTGGATGCCTGTTGATTTATATATCGGCGGTGCGGAGCACGCAGTTTTGCATTTGCTTTATGCGAGATTCTGGCATAAAGTATTATTTGATCTGGGATATGTAAGCCACAACGAACCNNGCGGATTCGATGAGGCTTTTCGAAATGTTCATGGGTCCGCTTGAATCCACGAAGCCGTGGAGCACTGAAGGAATGGGTGGTATG
This sequence comes from Ignavibacteriota bacterium, assembly GCA_003158365.1. Taxonomy (GTDB): domain Bacteria; phylum Bacteroidota; class Ignavibacteria; order Tepidaquicellales; family Tepidaquicellaceae; genus FEN-1279. The sequence goes on from PMIW01000043.1 coordinate 15,151, forward strand.
TTCAGATTCCTTAACCGTGTATGGAGGCTTGTTATAGACGACAGAACCGGTGAAATTAAAGACAACGTAACAGATGAAAAACCCGATGACGCACAATTAAAAATTTTACACAGGGCAATTAAAAAAATCACTCACGACATAGAAGACGGTGATATGAAGTTCAATACTTCAATCGCTCAAATGATGATTTTCATAAACGAAATTTATAAGTTTGAAAAAGTAAGCAAAGAAATTATAGAAAAATTTCTTCTGTTGCTTTCACCTTTTGCTCCGCATATTGCTGAAGAGCTGTGGGAAAAGCTTGGTAACAAACCCTCCATTCAAAACCAGACATGGCCTGAATGGGACGATGCTTATGCGAAAAACGATTTGATTACAATTACATTTTCTGTGAACGGGAAGATGCGTTCAAAGAAAGAAATTGAAGCAGATACAAACGAAAAAGACCTCGAGCAGGCTGCAATGGACGACCCGGCTATTTTAAGACACATTATGGGAAAAGATATTGTAAAGATTATTGTGGTGAAGAATAGAATGGTAAATATTGTTGTTAAGTAATATTTTAAATGTGTCGGGGAGTCTCACGTTATTCGTGGATTCCCCGACATGATATATTTTAATTCTCGTTCCCAAACTGAGTTTGGGAACGAGTTTTTTTTATTAAATTTTACTTTACCAAAGTCATTTTCTTGATTTGATTAAAATCCCCAACCGAAAGTTTATAGAAATAAATCCCGCTCGCCAAATTATTCCCGTCGAATGTTACCTCATAAATTCCGGGAGATTGTTTTTCATTTACGAGTGTTGTAACTTCTTTTCCAAGTACATCATATACTTTTAATACTACCAATCCGTTACTGTTACTATTTGTTATTTGATATCTGATATTTGTCGAAGGATTAAACGGGTTCGGATAATTTTGATACAATGAATATTTATCGGGCACTTCGCTCGAAATTACCCTGATTCCGATGAAATCGGAAAGCGGTCGTTTCCAGATTCCGTTGTTTGCAGTGCCTGCCAGAACTGCATTGTACTCAAGGCAGAGAGAAACGATAGAAGGTGCGGGAGAATCAAATCCTTCGTTTTTAAGTGTCCAGTTTGCGCCGTAATTTGTTGATACATATAAGCCATCTGCCGTACCTGCAAAAATATTCGAGCCTGTTGCCACAAGATCATAGACCGTCAGATTACTTAACGGTGTATGGGTCCAGTTTGTACCATTATTGGTT
>PMIW01000176.1 GCA_003158365.1 Ignavibacteriota bacterium
CTGTCACTCAGGAGGTCGCGAGTTCGAGTCTCGTCGATTCCGCAAAAAACCCGCTCAAAAAGCGGGTTTTTTTATTCATTTCATTTATTACTGATATTTGCTCAGGAGGTCTTATAATATATATATTTATGACTAAATGGTATTTATTAACACTATAATCTCTAAACTGGAAGATCTCATATCCTATCGTCGTCTTATTTTGTATCAAAAAGAATCTGGGGACGATTTGGTGACAGTTTTGTAAAATTTTATAAAGTTTTTTAAAATATTTAAACTTGTAGATAATAAATTATTATATCTTCTAAGTTTTTTAAAAAATTAAAGTGACGCAAGCGTTTATCAAGGTGGGAAAATACTCTAAAAAAAGAATAAAAATGGATTAAGCCGAAAGTGTATAACTTATGCTGCAATGAAAAATCATAAAGAATAGATTTTTTCAATTTTATGAAAATTATTTAACAATTATTTCATGATAAAATTATGTTTAATCTAAAAAAATTATTTATATTTCAAATCAGTGTAATTATTAGATTAATAATTTAAAAATTAAAATTAGTTTAGTATGGATAAAGTCAAAGTACTTTTCGTTTGTATTCATAATAGTGCAAGGAGTCAAATAGCAGAAGCGTTTTTAAATGACCTTGCCGGTGATAGATTTTATGCTGAAAGTGCAGGATTAGAACCGGGAGAACTAAACCCTTTAGTTGTAAAAGTTATGCAGGAAATCGGAATAGATATATCAAATAACAAAACTGATGATGTTTTTGAATTCTTCAAGCAGGGCAGGATTTATAATTATGTAATAACTGTATGTGATAAATCTAACGGAGAACGCTGTCCTTTATTTCCGGGAATTGTTCAAAATATCGAATGGTCATTCGATGATCCTTCGGCATTAATTGGTTCATTTGAAGAAAAACTTATAAAAACAAGGATGATTCGAGACGGGATAAAGAATAAAATAATTGATTTTATTAATGAGTATAAAATGAATAAACTAAGTGTAACATAATTATTGTTTTAATAATATATCCACATAAACATTATATTATTAATAATTTAAATTGTAATATCTAACACCCTTTAAAAAGTTTTAATATTAAAATATTTTATTAATAAATATTTAATAATTTATAAACATTTGATTCTGATATTATGCTATAATTTGAGTTATGGGAAAAAACAGATTCATAAAGATTACTGTTGTAATAGTTTTAATTGCTTCTATCGCTTTTCTTTTTACTTTTTTCCTTCATAAAGATAAAAAAATTCCCAAATTAGTTGTAGGGATTGTTGTTGACCAAATGGCTTATGATTTTATTCCAAGGTATTGGGATAAGTATTCCGAAAATGGTTTTAAAAGATTAATAAAATACGGCTTTTTCTGTAAAAACACTAAACTGGTACATTTTCCTTCATATACTGCTCCCGGACATTCAAGTATTTATACAGGCTCAGTCCCTTCTGTCAATGGTATTGTAGGTAATGATTGGTTCGACAAGAAAAAGGAAAAAGTCGTTTATTGTACAGATGATGATACCTGCCATACTATTGGTAGTTTTTCAAATGAAGGAAATATGTCTCCTTCTTCATTGTTATCTCCGACTATTACTGATCAACTTGCCCTTACAAATAATTATAAATCAAAAATTATCGGAATAGCATTAAAAGACAGAGGTGCTATATTTCCGGCCGGACATATTGGTAGTTCGGCTTATTGGTATGATGAGACAAGTAAGAAATGGATTTCAAGTTCATATTATATGAACAAACTTCCTTATTGGGTTGAGGAATTTAACAATAAAAATCTACCGGATAAATACTTAAGCAGACCATGGTATACATTTCTGCCAATCGAATCTTATTCTGAAAGTACAAATGACGATAATGAATTTGAAGAAGTCTATAAAGGTGAAGAAAGACCTGTGTTTCCTCATAATCTGCCTGAACTGAAATATAAGGATATGCATCTTTTCAGAACAACCCCATTTGGAAATTCAATTACAAAAGATTTCGCTGTTGATGCAATTAAAAATGAAAACCTTGGGAAAAATGAATTCACTGATTTTTTATGTATCAGCTTTTCTTCCACTGATTATGTCGGTCATAAGTTTGGTCCAAACTCGATAGAAACCGAAGACACATATCTTAGAGTTGATTTGGATATTGCAGAGATACTGGAATATCTAGATAATAATATCGGTCTTCAAAATTATCTTGTTTTTTTAACAGCGGACCATGGAGTATGCAGTAACCCTGAGTATCTGAAAAGAAACGGCTATTCTGCCGGCACTTTCTTTACAAAAGTAATCCTTGATTCTGTAAATACTTATCTCGAAAGAACTTACAATAAAAACAATCTGGCTTTATATTTCTTTAACCAGCAAATTTACTTAAACGATGAATTAATCAAAGAAAACGGCTTAAATTCAAACGATATAGCGAAAAACACTGCATTTTATATAAAAAACGGTATTGAAGGGATTGAAAATGTCTGGACGTCAGAAGATTTAAAAAACGGTATTTCGAATGAATATTATTTTAGATATTTTAAAAACGGGTATTACGAAGAAAGATGCGGAGACGTATTTGTAAACTTCAAACAATACTGGATTGAAGACAAAATAAAAGGTGCCGAACATGGAGGACCATACAGCTATGATATTCATATTCCACTTATTTGGTACGGATGTGGAATTAATAAAGGTGAATCATCAGAGCCGGTTGAAATGATTGATATTGCACCGACTCTTTCAAAATTATTAAATATTCCATATCCCAAAGATTGCTTAGGAAAACCTATTAAAGAAATAATAAATAAATAAGATTATGAACGAACTTAAGAAATGGAATATAAGGCAGGAGGATCAACCTCTTATCGAAGCGGCAATTCAGCTTGGAGAATATTTAAAAAGAATCAATCAAATATCTCAGGAACAGAAAGATATTATTCAGCAAGTTCAGGATATTTTAAAAAGTATACCTCATTACATAAGAGGTTTCAAAGGTTGTTATCAGCTTGAAATAACAAACAGTACAGAACCTCCGGAATCCGGTAAAAAAGTTTATTGGGCAGTTGAAATTTTCGATGATGTAATTGAAATTTTTTCTGATTATGAAACGATTCCGAAATTAAAAGACAGATACGAAGATATAAAAAATGAATTGGTATTTTTCCTCATAGCAGGAAAAACGAACAAAAACAGTACTGATATTTATGAGCAGTGGATAAAAGAAATATCAAACCCTGAATCTTTTCTTACTGACGGTTATCACATGGAAATTGAAACAACGCTCGGAAATAAAATAATAAGAAAAAAAATAGAAAATAATTATTCTTCAAATTTTATTTCTACTTCTCCGCTTTCGTAAATAAGAAGATATGAAGAAGGTATATCGGTCCAGCAACCGGAGTTATAATACATAATATTTTTTTCCGGATAACTATGCTTTTCTGCCTGATGAGTATGCCCGCAAATCACAACATCTGCTTTTCTGTGCCTTCCATATTCAACAGCTCCGTCAGCAATTTTTTTTGCAAGTCTGAGCCAACCTTTACTTTTGCTTTTTAAAAATCTAGCAACTGTCTGCTTTTCATTTCCCCATCTCTGTATCCTGTCGTAAATGAATGAGGAAACCGCACTAATTACAATATTTTCATTAAGGAACCTGTCAAACTGATGTCCATGTATTGCGAGAAATTTTTTACTATTTAATACCCAGCTGTATTCTTTGAATACATCTATACCAATTAAATGTGACATTATCTCGGATAGTCCTTCATCATGATTTCCCTCAACCCAGACCACCTCAATATTTCTTTTGGGATTAGATAATTTTCTTACAACCGATAAAAGACCCCAATGCTCTTTTTTCAAGCGTGCAAAATTAAGGTTGTCGAAAATATCACCAAGAAGTATTAAACGGTTAAACGTATATTGGGAAAGCATTTCGACTATTTGCTTTGGGCGAGCAACTTCCGAGCCAAGATGTACATCGGAAATTATTATTGTATCAACTTTATTCAGACTCACTAATTTAATTTATCAATATTAAAATAAATATATGGTATTACGAAAAGGTCTTTTAATTATTAACAAAATGTTAAGTAATTAGTATAATATTGTTTTAACATGTTTATTTTTAATGATAATTCAATTGAAAATTTCATTTTATCATTTATTAATGATTCCATTATAATAAGTAGATGAGTGTTTATGAATTTTGTATAGGATTAATTGTCCAAAATAGATTTTATTATTAAATGAAAAAGATTCTGTTTATTGGAGGTTCTTTAAACCAAACTACAATGATGCACCAGATTTCAATGCATCTAAACATCAGGTATGATTGCTGGTTTACACCTTATTTTGCAGACGGTCTTATTGGTGCCTTAACTAAAAAAGGATATAC
>PMIW01000195.1 GCA_003158365.1 Ignavibacteriota bacterium
CTGATGGGCATGGACATCGGTCCCAAGACCATCGCGGCCTTCACCGACATCATCGCCAAGGCCGGCACCATCGTCTGGAACGGCCCGATGGGAGTTTTTGAAATGGAAAAATTTGCAAAAGGAACATCTGAAATCGCACAGGCTATTGCAAGAGCAACAGCTAAAGGAGCATTTAGTCTGATAGGTGGCGGAGATTCAGTATCTGCCATTAATAAAAATAAACTTGCAGATAAAGTAAGTTTTGTATCAACAGGCGGAGGTGCAATGCTTGAATATATGGAAGGAAAAGTTCTTCCGGGAATAAAAGCTATAAGAGGCAAATAATAATACATTTTCCAAACCCTTTCCAAATGAGAGAATGAAAAATAAAAACCCCCTCATTGAAAGGGGGCATGGAGAGGCTTCAGTTGTCCTGCCGGGGCTCGAACCTGGACTTTTCTGATCCAGAGTCAGACGTGTTACCAATTACACCACAGGACAATTAAATTTGCTGCAAAAGTAATTAATTATTGATATAAGTGCTTTCTATGATTGCGTTTTTTAAAGTCTAAATCAATAATTATCTTTTGTGAAATTATTTCATTTAACATGAAAATATTAGTTACCGGTTCGGCAGGTTTTATAGGATTTCATGTCGTTAAAAAACTGATTGAAAAAGGGTATGAAATTATTGGCTTGGATAATATTAATGACTATTACGATATCGGATTGAAATATGCCAGGTTATCTCAACTGGGTTTGGAAGAAGATAAAATAATTTATAATAAATTAATTTATATATGAGAAAGGTTATTTTAGCAATACTTGCTTCAATTATAATATCATTTCCGGTTTCAATAAATCCCTTTTCTCAGGCATCAGGATTTTGCGGAGAAAGAATAAATGATGTTTTAAAATCAAATCCGGAAATAGACTGGATAGAATATGTCTGTATCGAGAAACAGTGGTTTGAAGTAACGCATTATGCAGATGGGTCGATTGGAGTTGTTCCGATTTCTGCTCCGCCAAATGACAGATAGATAATTGTAAATACGTTCTCAAGCAATAAGTACAGCTCGATGGATGGTGCCGTAATTAAGTAGACTGATTGTCAGCATGGTTCGGCACCTATTCCATCGAAAAAAAACAGAGAGAGTAAATATCTCATAAATGTCTCAATAAATACAATTGATTTAAATATCGACTATTATTTGATTCTATAAAGATTATTCAGCTTCTTAAAAATCTAATTTTTTTCTTACCCGCTTTACCAAATTCAGACTTAAAATTCTTACTTCAGATTTTACGAAAACAAAAAACCGAAAGAAAATTCAATGATGGACTGACTATTATTTAAGGGTATTTTAAACAATAACAGGCATTCCTGTATCTATAATATTTTTAAAATTATGAGGCTAAATTTTTGATTTTTTAGACTTTAATATTGTTATAGTATATAGAGCAAATTTAACATAAATGGCTTTATTTATGGCAAAAAGACATAAAAATGTAAAACAAATGATGGTTTTATTAATACCTTTTACATTTTTACTTATATTCATATTTAACAGGACAGCTTTCCCTCAGAATTATAAAATTGATAAAATTAATTTTATACATAAGGACAAAAATACAATTGATGATTCGGAACTTGAAAATGCTGTCAGTGTGACCAAATCAAAGTATTTTTATCCAGATGTACTGCCGGGAGATGTCATCTCATTAAGAAATTTTTGCTTTGATAACGGTTACTTTGAAGCAGTCGTGGATAAAAATGTCAGTTATAATGTACCGGACAGCACAGTATCAATAGACTTTATAATTACAGAAAATCAACATTATAGGATAGGACAGATTAACAGAACAGGATTGGATAATGTTCTCGACAGTCTGAAGAAAATGATAGATACCATGAAAACAGTTCAGTATAATAATTATTACAGTAAAGCCTTAATGATAAATTATTCAAATGGCATAGTTGATTTTCTTCAAAACAGCGGATATATGACTGCAACAATAAAAAATGACTCTGGTTTTATTCTGAGAAAGCAAGATACGACAGTACTTCTGACTATTAATTTTACAAACGCAGATACACTATACAAGTTCGGAAAAACAGAAATAGTAATTGACAGTAATATTTATGATGTATCAACCGATATTCTCAGAAAAGGCTTAGCATATGATGAAGGAGAAGTTTACAGTAAAAGAAAAAGACTGGATACCGATAAAAATATTTCCCAGATGCCGATTATAAGAAGCGCAAGAATCAGGACAGTTTCAATTGTCGGTACTACTGTAAATCTCAGAATTGATTGCCGCCTGAGCCGGAAGCACGAACTTACGCCGTTTGTTGAAGGTACAAATATTAATAATTATTTTTATGCAGGCGGCGGATTACAATATACGAATAAATATTTCTGGGGGGGAGGCAGAATATTTACATCCGAAATTCATTCTCTTTATCATTCGATGAATGTAGATCTGGCTGAATTTGTAAACCAGGTCACACAACCTTATTTTATTAATAATAAATCTTCTCTGAACGATAAATTTTCTCTCGGATATTACAGTTTAGTCGGATATTATGATTATTATCTTGGAAATATTACATCATTAAGATATTATATCGCAGATTACACATTTTATAATAAGGCTACAGTTGATTTAAATGAAGAACTTCTGAAGATAGTATATAATTTCGGTAATCTGCAGACCATAAATCTGTATAATTCCTTTTTGAGCATTACATTTATTCATGATAATACAAATAATGCTGTAGCCCCGTCACGCGGATATTATCATTCCATTACAGTCGGGGAAGGCGGAATATTGCCCCAGATGATTTTGAATTCCTTTACTAACAACTTTTCATATTCCAAATTCATAAAACTTTCCACTTCAAACAGATACTATATTAATCTGTCCAATACGGAAGGAGAAAATGTAATTGCATCAAAATTTATAGTTGCAGATAATATTTCAAGGGGAGGCGGAACAAAAGTCGTTCCTATTCAGCCGATATACAGGTATTTCAGCGGGGGAAGCAACAGCCTGAGAGGATGGTATGCAAATGCAAACGGTTTTATGAACGAGAAAAGGTTCGGAGGTAATTTCTGGCTGGAAGGAAGTGTTGAATTCCGCAAACGTCTTTTCCCGGGCTCATCATCTTTTACAAAAAATATCAGTTCTGTCATATTTGCCGATTACGGGAATGTATGGGAAACTCATACCGATTTCAGAATTGACCAGATTGCTTTTGCTCTTGGATTTGGATTAAGGTATAAAATATTCTTTGGACCGGTAAGAGTGGATGTGGGGTTTAAAATGTATGACCCGCTTGATGTTACCGGAAAAAGATGGCTATATGAAAATGATTTCAAAACTATATTCACCAATAAATTAGCAGTCAACTTTGGTATAGGTGAGGCATTTTAAAATTTTAATTTATAAATAATTTTGACTCCGGTACTGTAAAATACAGTAGAATTTGAAACCAGATTTCTGCTAAGCTGCTCCCTTGCAATTCGCAAATATACCTGTTCGGGTAAATTAAGATGCACAAGGCTATTTAACGGGTACTCTAAATTAAATTCCAGATAAGCATTATTGTCTATTACCCTGCTACCAACCGTAACATCAGCGTCTAAAATTTCAGATGACACGCTTACATTTGTATTCTGTATCCCGCCTTCCGAATAATTCAGTTCCGCATCTTTAATAAACGGAAGCATATTTCTTACAACCTGGCCAAAGAAAGAAGTTACATATAAAGAACCTACGGTAGATCCGATTCCTGAGGCAACTGACTGAGTTTCTGACGCACTCAGCTCATTTTTATATTTACCGAACAAAAGATATGTGATTGCATCGGAAGTTGCATCATTGCCCAGCATCTCAGTTCCGTTTTCATACAATCTTAAAGTTATTTCAGGATTATTTGGATCTCCTGTCACAGTTAACACGACCTGAATAGGACTGCTGGTCACAGTACCAAACTGTTCTGTAGCTTTTGTATTTTCATATACAGCACGAATATCGAGTTCGGGTTTGTCAATTGGCCCGTGAAAAACTATTTTGCTGTCTTTTACTTTAAAGTCCCTGTAAAACCTGTAGTATGAATTCCCGACAACATCTACTTCTCCTCGGGTCCTTAATCGTCCGCTGTCTGAACGGATGCGTAAATCGGCGGAAACCTCACCGAACAGCCTGTCCCGTGTCAGATTATTAAAATCTATCGATACATATAAATTCTTAACGGTTTTTACAGTCAGGTCAAGAGCCAGTATATTCATAATTGAAAAACTTTTTGTCGTATCCACAAGAATATATCTGTTCCTGATAAAAGGATTAATTTTTTCGTACTCAATTAAAGAAACTTTCCTTCTGTTTGTATCGGATGTATGGGCAGTATCATCCGCTAATATGTATATCAGATTTTTCTCCTCTGTCTGATAACCCTTCCCGCTCCTGGGCAGAGACGCAATGCTTGCATCCTTAATTAAAAACTGACCATTAATATTTAGCTTCTTCAGATTTCCTTTAATTGTAATAGGCGGATTACCAATACCACCCAATAAATAGCCTTTCAAACCAAGCTGATTTTCCTTGCTGTTTTTATCAAGTAAAACCACATCCCCTGAAGATGAAAGATTTATATTATTTAAATTATAATTCTTGAAATCAATATTTCCGAACAGATCAATATGCCGGGTATCATCATCAGGATTGTAAAGACTGAAATTATTAATTATTAGATTTGAATTTTCCGTACTGATTTTAAATTTAAAATCATAATACATACCTGTAAAGTCCAAAAAATATTTTCCCTGAACCAAAGTCAGGTCGCCTTTCAAATCCGGATTTTGAATAGTTCCTGTTGCTATAAGGTTACCATTTAGTACTCCGCGTAAATCACCTATACCGGGAATAAACTTGGTAAAGTACTGTATCTGAAAATTATTTGCAGTTAAATTCACTTCTGCCGGAATATCAATTGCAGTTGCAGAGGTACTGTCTTTTTTTATGAAGGGATTTTTAACAGGAACGCTGCCTGATATTTTCAGACTTCCGTTATTTTGATAATTTGTTATCAGAATTTCAGGCGTGAGAATCTGGGATTTGTATTTTACGTTGGCAACAATGGTTCCCACGCTCATTGTATCATATTTCAGAAGACTTGTTTTTGTTTCAAGATTAATAACAACATCTTCCGGTGTACCCTGTATGTTAACAAAAAAGTTTTGTAACTCGCCCTGTACCGGATAAGGTGATCTTTCTCCGTTTACGGTGGTATCAAAAGGATTTAACATAGTATATATCTCTCCGATGTTAAGATTCTCACCTTTTAAATTAATATTACTTGCACCTTTCAGTGAATATACACCGTCGGCATTTAATATCATTTTACCCGACTTTAACCCAAGCTGATTTATTCTTATTTCGCTTTGCGGAATATATATTATATCCCACCTGTTATTGTTAATCAAATTATATTCATAATATTTTGCATAAATGCTGTCTACATTCATTACAATATCTTTTCCCCTCAGGTCAATTTCACTTGACATGCGTAAATAATTCATGGAATCCGTTTTTCCGCTTATTTTTAATTTACCAATCTCTTCAGACAAACTAAGTATTGCTTTCAGTGAATCGAGATTAAAAGTTCCAAACCTTAACTTATCCCCATTCACGTTTGTATTTATTTTGAGCGATGACAAGGGATCTTCACTTTGTACATTCAAATATTCATCCGACAATGCAAGATTGTTATTTATATTGTTCAATACAATCGTTGTATCGTGATATGTGAAATTTTTAACATTAATTTCAGATTTCGAATTAAATCTTTCCGGTGAATTTAAGATACTGCCGCTAAAATTTCCGTTAAAAATAAATCCGAAAGGTGCAGACAGCTTTCTTAATTCCGCTGAATCTTTAGTTGTAAATTTATAATTAAAACTTGCATTTCCGGTATGATTATATCTTGATAATCCGGCAAAGCTGATGGTTGAATCGGGATTTAGTTTCTTCTCGGTAATGTTGCTTACCAGAGATATATTATACAGAATAGCATCAATGAGTTCAAATAATTTGAAAGTTCCGTCCGCCTTAACTTCCATTGCTTTATTGGTTATCTGCAGAGAATTGCTGTCGGCAGTCGTGTGAAGCATAGCAATTAATTTAGTTTCGGGTATATCATATTTTGAATAAAATGATTTTCCGATATCAATATTAAATTTTCCGGACAGGTTATTCATATTAATCCCGCTCCCGTTGATATCAAAGGATGCATTCAGATTGCTTTTATCTTTATTTTTTCCCTGCAGACGCGAAACATCCACATTATTCATTTTTCCTTTAATTGAATAAACAGGGTTTTTCATATTCGATATGTTAATCATCCCTGCTACACTTGCATTACCCGAAGAAGAATTTGCTTTTATATCAAGTTTAATATTATTTCTGTTTATATTTATTATTCCTGAAGAGCTTGATATATCATATCCTGCTGCACCGGATTTTCCCAGATTAAATCTGACATTGCCCGATATTGTGTTGAGGCTAAAACCTGAACCGTCATATTTTGCATCAAGATTTATATTACTTTTTAATTTCTTATTGTTAAGTATCGGAGCTAAATCAAGATTATTTGTTATTACATTTCCACTGTAGAATTTTTGCTTAGTATTTAAATGACCCTGGCCGCGGATATTTCCGCTTTCCGAGCGGATATCGTAGTAAGTGTAAAAATCTTCATAACTACCTTTATAATCGAAATCAGCGAGAACAATTCCAAGATTTTTAAAATCGGGAATTGAACTGGAATAATAAATTGTCCTGATATCGGCAGGATTGATTTTATTGCTTGACCTTGCATCAATATATACGCTGTCCGTGTTAGAAAGATTTTTAATATTTCCGCTTATATTGAAATTAGAACCGGGTAAATCAATCGTAAGTTTGTTAATATTAAGATTATTGTATACACCGTCAGCATCCAGATACAGCGTGGATATACCACCCAGCATATTAACTGCTGGAATAAAAAATTTTAAATCGTCAAAATCAAATTTTTCAATACTCAGTACCAAAGAAATCTTTTTGTTTTCATAATTTTTGAATGCATCGTTGTCCAGAGGATTAAAGCCTTTAGCGGAAAATCTGCTCAGCTTAATATCCGACCTGTCAGTAAGCAATTCCAGATTCGAGATTTCAGTAAGAGTATCCGGAATATTTATATCCGCTTCAAAGGAAAGTTTTTTTAATGCAACATCGGTATTAGAGATGAAGGATAAATTCCATAAATTAATTTTCTTTATTTTCTTTGAATATTCCCCTTTCATATCAAGATTAAGACCGGAAACATCAAGTTCATTGAATTTAAATTCACTCTGTTTTTCCCACTGAATTGCCCACAGAGGTTTGTCAGGAATTTCACCCAAAATTTTTATTTTCCCATTTTCAATTCTGAAACTGTTTACATAAATATCCCAGTTGAACGGTGAAGACGGAGTCGTATCTGCAGATGGCGGGAACAGACTTGCAAAATTCCATATTGTAGAATCCAAATCACCTTTTATTTTAGACAGTTTTATATTCGGATTATTAATGACAGCATAATCTATACTGATTTTTTGTTTTAATAAACCCCAGATGTCATACTTAAGGTCAAGATAACTGATGCTCACAAGTGTATCTTTTTTAACAGTTATAACAATATTGTCAATCCTTAAACCTTTTAATATATTACCGTTTATTGATTCTGCATTAATTGAATTTTCTTTTTTAAGCCAGCTTTCGGAATTATTCAATTTATTTAAAGCAAAATTTAAAGCCCATTTGTTAAATGTATCTGTCTGAATAAATATGATTAATGCAATAAGAAAAATAGCAATAGTACCGGCTGACCAAATAAAATATTTTAATATTTTTTTAAAAATTTTCATGGATAAATCTCTTTAAAAATCTCTGCACTTCCCTTTATTTTTTACATAAATACAATACACTGTAAAGATACCTTAATAATTATTTGACAAATTGCATTTTTTCAAGTTTTCTTACTTTTTCACTTTTACCTGTACGTGATATATAATTTGCATTAATATCGCCTGTTTCACCAAATTGTTTTTCACTTAAATCGATACCCCGTTTATGATAAGTCAGCAGTTCCATTTTTCCTTTTAATTCAGTTTTTTTAATATTGGTAAGAAGTGTGTCCCGATAATAATATGCTTTGGTGCACTTTCTATTTAATTCAATCGCATTTGAATAATCCTTCAATGCCCCGGAATAATCCCCGCATTTCTCTTTCAATGCCCCTCTTTTCAAATAAGCGAAAAGAAAAAGCGGTTCTGCCTTTATTGCTTTACTGTAACTTTCCTGTGCGTCCTTAAATAAATTTAATTTGGATTCAATATTGCCTTTATTAAATAAAATAAGTGAGCATTCAGGAGAAAGATCACCTGCTTTTTTTATATCCTTCAGGGCTTTTTCAAAATAACCCATCAGATAATACAATTTTGCCCTGTTGTTATAGACTTCTGCTCTATCGGGTAATAAAGTAACTGCTGTATCATAATCCTCAAGAGCGCCCTGAAAATCTGCTAATTCTCTTTTGACTTTTCCTCTGTGCAGGTAGACTGCAAAATTATTTACATCGGAAGAAATAATTCCGTTTAATATTTGCAGCGCCTTGTTCAACTTACCGTTTTTAATTTCACTTAGTGCTGACTTTAATTTTGTGTCCATAACATTTTCTCCGTTAATTATTTTAAAATTTTACTTACTGCTTTTTTCCTGAAGTTCTTTTACCATTTTTTCAAGCTCATTTATCCTCTTATCGCGTTCATTTAATTCCTGCTGTTTAATTTTTAATTTCATGTTCAGATCCGAAGCATTTTTTTCGTAATCGGTTTTATCCCAGTAGCCGATATCTTCGAAATATCCCTTGAACAAAAAATTGTGCTTCAGAGCTTCCATGTTCTGTGAAAAACTGAAGGAGCCCTGTTCAAGGTTTGCCGTTGTCTGGTTTGCATTTCTTATAAGTGATTTAAGGTTATTTGCAACATTGGTATCGTTAACCAATGTACCAATCGCACTTTCGCTTGAGTTCATTTTATTGGTCATTTCCGCAATATCCCTTGTAATGTTTCTTATTTTCTCTGTCATTGGTACAACTTCAGTCGTAATAATATCCACACTTGAAGAAATATTTCTGAGTACTTTGTTTATTAATCCCGTCGAAGTAGCAAATCCTCCCATAGTGGAATCAACATTATTATATAAACTTTTATTATTTATAATTTGCCCTAAAGTCCCCTGCCCGCTGTCAACCTTTGCAATCATGCTTGCTACATTTTTTGTAATGATTGATGCATTTTCCCCTGTTTCCTTAAGGGATTTCATGATGTCTTCCGCTTCGATGGGTTTTATGGATTCAAGCCAATCTCCGTCGTTTATGGATTGTGTATTTTCACCACCCTGTGTTATATCAACAATTTTGTTTCCAATAAGTCCTTCCGTGACCACTTTTACCTTTGAATCGCGTTTTATGAATTTCTTGACGCTGCTTATTATTGTCATCTCTATCATTACTTTATTTCCCGATACAATATCTATTTTATCTACAGTTCCGACATTAATTCCGTTAAACCTCACGGTACTTCCCTCGAGTAAACCGCTGACTGATTCAAAAACCGATTGAATCTTCATTGTGGAAGTAAACATATTTTGCTTGCTCCCGATTACGAAAATCGCAATCAAAAAAAGAGCTAAGCCTGCAATTATAAAAATTGCAACTATAATTTTTTTACTTAATTTCTTTTCCATTTAAGTATGGCTTTTTAAATTTTCAAAAAATATCCTCAAAAAATCCTTTGACAAAATCATCACCTGATTTTTTAAGTTCGTCGAAGCTGCCTTCGGCTGCAAAAACACCATCTCTCAGTACAACTATTCTGTTAGCCGTTAATTTTGCGCAACTTATATCGTGTGTAACTATGACAGAAGTAACTTTAAATTTATCCTGCATTTTCAATATCAGTTCGCTTATTTCCCTGGATGTTGCTGGATCAAGACCCGTGGTCGGTTCATCATACAACATTATTTCGGGATTTAATATCAAAGTACGGGCAAGACCTATTCGTTTTCTCATACCACCCGATAATTCAGACGGCATCATATCAAGGGATTCTTCCAGGCCTACATTAGAGAGAACTTTTCTGATTCTTTTTTCGATTTCATCCTGAGTCAGTTTTTCATGCCTGACAAGCGGAAATTCAAGATTTTCACGCACACTCATCGAATCATATAGAGCACCACTCTGAAAAATAAAACCGACCTTTTTCCTTAAATCCTGCAATTCGTTAAAAGAAAGATTCGGTACTTCCTCTCCCAAAACATTTACTTTTCCTGCGTCCGCCATCATTAATCCCACAATGCATTTTAATGTTACCGATTTACCTGAACCTGATTTACCCAGGATTATTAAAGATTCACCCCTGTATACTTTAAGATTAATATCTTTTAATATATCATAATCGCCAAGAGTTTTTTTCAAATGCTCAATAGAAATTACAATTTCCCTGGCCTTTAATGATTTCTCTTTTATATTATTAATATCTGTCATTTCAATTAAAATAAAATTATTGTTAACTGAACTGCAATCATATCTATGATTATAACAAGTAAGGACGAATAAATTACAGAAACGTTTGCCGCAATTCCTACACTCTCGGTTCCTCTTGTTGCATTATACCCCTGATTACAACCCACCAACCCTATTGCAAATCCAAAAAAGAAGGTTTTTATGGTTGCAGGTATAACATCTGCGAAAGTTAAAGCTGAAAATACAGTTGTAAAATACAACTGCAAACTTTGCCCGTTCAAAATAGTTAATGCCATAAAGCCTCCTATCAAAGCAATTGTATCGGCATATATAATGAGTAATGGTATCATTAAAGTAGTTGCAGTGATTCTGGTTACAACAAGAAACTTGAAAGGGTTAGTCGCTGAAACTTCCATTGCATCTATCTGCTCAGATACTTTCATCGAACCAAGCTCCGCACCGATTCCCGAGCCTATCTTGCCTGCACAAATCAAACCTGTTATTACGGGTCCAATTTCCCGAATAATAGAAACCGAAATCATAGATGGAATTAAAGAGAGCGCGCCGAATTTTGTGAGCATCGGAATAGCCTGAAGAGCAAGTACAAATCCAATAATAAAACCGGTAACACCGACGAGACCCAGTGATTTATTTCCGATTTCAAAAAATTGTTTAATAGTTTCTTTGAATTCATATGGCGGCTTAAAAACTTCACGAAAATACCTTACTGTAAAATTATACAAACCGTAAACAGTAAGCAGAAATTTGGTCAAGAATATTGGCAATATTGAATTCATATAATCATTAATTTTTTAATAATTCCTTTTAATATTTACTTCAGTAAAAGGATTCGCAAATCCCAAAATTATACCAAACGATATATCGGTTATATCAGTAGCATTTTTATTAATCATGAATGTATGACGTATTTTTACATTCGGAAATATTAAAAGTTTATGATTCCGCAAGGAATAACCGAATGTGAGTTCGGGGAAAAATCCGGTCTTATTAAAATTCGTAAAATAACCTGCACCCGTTGATATAACTCCTGTGCCCTGCAGCATATGCGACGGTTCAATTTTATCTTTCAGCAAAAAATCATATTTGTAAGAAAATCTTAAATGACTTGGGTTATTTCCGGTGAANNTGTGTTCTCCGGACTTGCCAAAACCCACTGACAATTCTTTTGTAATACCTGCATAAACTTTCTTATTATCATATAATACAATAGGGTTTATCAGATATAAAATTGCAGCAATTCCGATAGATACAGTCGTAATTGAGAAAGCAGAAGTATTTGTATTTTCTTTATCAAATAATGAAACCGGTTGACTGTCGGAAAAATAATTTTGCGAATAAATATTACCGCTAATCAACAGTATTAATATTAAATATGTAATTATTTTCATTAATTTATTTTTCATATATAGAACACGGAAATAAAAGCTTTTACAAATAAAATTATTCCAAGTATGATTAAAATTATCCCCGCAATTATGTTAAGCTTATTCACTGTTGCCTGATTAATTCTTTTCTTATTCCCGGTAATAAGCTTTAACAATAGAAAGAACCAGGCATATGTACCTGCAAATGCACCAATTGCAAATAATATTCCTCCAAAGAATGACGGACTGAAGAATTTATATCCTTTTAAATATCCCACAAGTCCAATCCAGGATGCAGGTATAGTGAGTGAAGATAAACACAGCAGTACCCCCATAAAAAATAATCCAAAAAATTTCGGATTATTTATTTCCTTAGTCTTAATATGCTTAGCAATATTTTCAGCTTTTTCTCCCAATTTATTTGCTTTTTTGAAAGCAGTTACTAACTTAGCGGATTCTTTTGTTTCAAGTTTATTGTATGTGATTTTTGTTCTCATTATTTTAATCCCATAAATAATAACAACTACACATCCAAAAAAAGTAAAGAAAATCTCTATTGCAAATGCATTATTTTCATAAAATTCGGTTAAAACCAAGGGGAGAAAAGAAATAATAAGAGAAATTCCTCCAAAAGCTATAAGGCAATAGAAAAAATCCATAAATGCCGCACCAGATGCTATTGCTCTACCTTCATTAATCTCATTTTTAAATCCTTTGGATATTATTGCAAAGGATATAGGTCCCAAAGGAGGCACCGAAACAATAAACCCGGTTAAAATTCCTGCTATTAAATTAATTAATATCAAATAAAGTTTAATAATTTAAATTACATGGACAATTAGAATTAATAATTATCTTGCCGTGTATCCGCCATCAATAACAAGTTCGCTTCCGGTTATGAACTTAGATTCATCCGAAGCCAGATAAACAACTCCGTAACCTATATCATCCGGTTCACCCATATGACCAAGAGGATGAAGGTTTTCCAGAGCTTTTATGCTTTCGTCTACATTACCTGTCGCTTCGAGAAATTTATTCACCATCGGAGTTTTTATAAAACCGGGGTGGATAGAATTTACTCTTATATTGTCTTTTGCATAAAATAACGCGTCGGTCTTAGTCATTAAACTGACTGCACCTTTAGAAGCATGATACGGAGGAATATCTGTACTGCTTATAATTCCATAAATTGACGACATATTTATTATACTACCACCTTTGTATTCTTTCATATGAGGGATAATATATTTAGTACAAAAAAATACACCTTTAACATTTATATTCATAACTTTGTCCCACTCTTCGGAAGTGATTTCATGAGTTGGCTTATTTACCCCCGATATTCCCGCATTGTTAACCAGTATATCAATTCTTCCGTATGTTTTGTAAACTTTTTCTATTACATCTTTAACATTTTCTTCATTAGATGTATCAAGATGCCAGTATTCAGCGATTCCGGTATTATTAATTTCTTTAACTAAATATTGCCCTTCTTCATCAAGTATATCTGTCACTGCAACTTTCGCACCTTCTTTTGCAAGAAGTGTGCATATGGATTGGCCGATTCCAAGACTTCCACCTGTCACCAGTGCTACTTTATTTTCTAATCTGTTCATTATTTTTTTCTATAAAATTTAATTTTCCGAAAAATTATTTATTAAATATTTTACGTTTATTATACTCTTATCTTCTTGATTACTTTATAGTTAACACCAAATTATATTTTTATCTTGTTCAAGATAAATAAAGGAAATAATTAAAGTAATAGTGCAGAGGGATGAAAAAAGGACTAATCCTAATGGATTAGTAATTAGCAATTTAAGCAAGTTCTCATTCCCGGATAAATGCAATACCTAAACTATTGTTTTTACAAAAGGGATTTTTTTGATTTTTCAACGGATTCTTTGATTAATACAGATATTTTTGTAATAAGAATACCTTCTTTATCTGCTTCAAGCGGTTTGTCTCCATAACGACTTCTATATAAATAAGTAATTTCAGCACCTAAATAAAGAATCACACCGGAATAGTAAATCCATACAAAAAGAATTATCAATGATGCGGCAGCACCATAAGTTGAGGAATAAGAACTTTTTCCTAAATACATTCCTATTAAATATTTACCGATAAAAAAAAGGAAGGAAGTTACTGTAGCACCCATCCAAACATATTTCCAGGCAATCCGAACATCAGGAAGATATTTTAATATTAATGCAAAGAGAAGTATAATAATGATAAATGAACCAATATAATTATAAATCTCAGCAACAGGAATAATCGAAGGAAAGAGATATCCTAAATATTTATTTAATAAAGTGAGAACGGATTCGGTAATAAGAGAAACCATAAGTATAAAACTTGAGGCAATTACCATTGAAAAGGAAACGATTCGTGTTCGTATGAAATTTCTTAGTCCCCGCCCGGGTTTCAGTTCCACTCCCCAGATAATATTAAGCGATTCCTGAAGCTCTATAAAAACGCTAACAGCACCAAAGATTAACAGAATGATACTCAGTGAAGCTGCGAATATCCCTGTGGACAGATTTGAAGCACCTTTAATAATTGTATTTAGCATAGCAGCCCCATCTGCTCCGATAAGCTTGTTTGCCTGTTCAACTATTTCAATCCGGGCTTTATCTTCACCAAAAAATAATCCCACAAAAGAGATTACTATAAGAAGCATAGGACCTATGGAAAAAGCGGTATAATATGATAAAGCGGCTGCCATTTTCAATCCTTTATCATCCATAAATTCCCAAAAGGAATCTATGAGTAATTTTGGTAAATCCTTAATTCTGAATTTTTTATTATCCATAATCTTATTTCAATCTCTTATTCAGGACATTTTTATTCATATCGTAATGCATCAATAGGATTCAGATTAGCGGCTTTTCTTGACGGGTACCATCCGAAGAAAATTCCGATGAGTGTACTTACTATGAACGAAATAATAATTGATTTTACAGTTACAATAGTTGTGAAACCCGCAAAATTTGATACTAAATATGCGGTGCCGAGTCCTATTATAATACCTGAAATTCCTCCCAGAAGGCTTAAAACAACTGCTTCGAGCAATAATTGAAACTGCACATCAATACCAGTTGCTCCGACTGCCATTCGAATTCCAATTTCGCGTGTCCTTTCAGTAACAGAAACAAGCATAATATTCATTATGCCGATTCCTCCTACAAACAAGGAAATAGCTGCGACAGCCGAGAGTAATACAGTTATAGTGTTAACCACAGTGTTAAGAGTCTCCCGCACTTCAAGCTGTGTACTGGTTGTAAAGTCATTTTCAGTGGTAGGAAGTAACTGATGCCTTTTTCGCAATGCTTTTTCAATTTCTGAAACAGCACTGTTTACAACGTCTTCCGATTTTGCCGAAGCATATATTTGCTGAATATTATCATTACCAAGCATGCGGTTTTGAACTGTAGAAAAAGGTGCTAAAATAATATTATCCAGGTCTTCTCCCAACCCGCTTGTTCCTTTGCTCAATAGTACACCTATAATAAGAAAAGGAATTGTCCCAGCCCTTATAGTCGAGCCGACAGGATTAACATTATCCCCGAACAGGTTAGTTGATACGGTTTTACCGATTACACAAACCTTTGCCATTTTTTTCTCATCATCCTTTGTAAAAATAACACCTGTTTCTATTTTCATATCACGGATTGTAAAATAATCTGCATAGACCCCTGATATACTGCTTCTCCAGTTCCTGTTTCCGAATTTCATCTGGACGGTTGTCCGAACTAAAGGAGATACAGAGACTATAGAGGGAGCTTCGGTTATCAAAATATCAGCATCTTCTTTCTTTAATGTTGCACCTGTACCGGATTCCATTTTTACACCTTTATCTCTGGCTGAAACAGGACTTATTGTGATGAGATTTGTACCAAGGCTGCTTATGCGCGTATTAATGTCTGCACTGGACCCGGTACCGATGGCATCCATTACAATTACGGATACGACACCAATAATAATTCCAAGCATCGTGAGAAATGAACGAAACCGGTTTTTCTTTAGAGCTTTGAAAGCAACCTTTATACTGCTTTGAATTAACATAATTTATTATTCATATATCAAAAAAGTAAATTTAAATTACTACTTCTTCCAGTTTTGGCAATATTTTTAATTGTTCTGTTGCAATTATTCTGTTAATTGTATCTTCAGCTTTGAGCATTTTTCCGTCACGAAATACTACTTTCCTTTTAGCCGTTTGGGCAATATCGTCCTCATGTGTAACCATTAAAATTGTAATTCCTTCGTCATTCAACAGCTGGAATATTTGGATAATTTCCATACTCGTTCGAGTATCGAGGTTGCCCGTAGGTTCGTCTGCAAGGATTATTTTGGGATTATTTACTATTGCCCTGGCTATTGCAACTCTTTGCTGCTGACCGCCTGAGAGCATATTGGGCATGTTATTCATACGGTCTTTTAATCCTACGCTTACTAATGCTTTCTCGACCTTAATTTTTCTTTCGGATGCGGGTATATTACAGTAAATCAGGGGAAGCTCAACATTGTCGAAAGCAGTTGTACGGGAAAGAAGATTGAATGACTGGAAAACAAATCCAATATTATCTCTCCGCAAGTGTGCAAGTTGTATTTTGGATTTACTTATAACCGATTCACCGTTGAAAAGATATTCACCCTTTGTTGGTATATCCAGACAACCCAGTATATTCATAAATGTAGATTTTCCCGAGCCGCTTGTACCCATTACAGCAATATATTCTCCAACATACACATCCATTGACACATCATTCAGAGCGGCAAGGGTCTGATTACCCATTTTGTATATTTTGAATAAGTTTTTAACCGAGATGACTGCCTGCATGATATTTTTTTTAACGTATCCTTGGTGTTTTAGAAGGCGTCTGAATCAGTCCTTTAGTCTGAGAATTTTTTGTTCCATTTCCTTTGATACCCAACACTAATTCGGATTGAAGAGTCAACCCGCTGCCAATTACTTCCACCTTAACACCGTCTGACAGACCGGTTTGTATTTCCAGCGTTTCAAGAATACCGTTTTTTAAAATAAAAACCAATGCTCTCCCTACGTTCATTAAGCTGTCCCTTTCACTCTTAATAAGAATACTATCCAGTCCTTTTTGTGAAGACTGCGGAGGAGAAAAGTTTAAAGCTGAAACAGGAATTTTTAGTATGCCTTTACTTTCTTGCACTACAATAGAAATATCTGCATTCATTCCGGGCAGAAGTTTTAAGTCCTCATTCGGGGCATCTATCATTACAGCATAACTAACTACATTATTTAATGTTATTGGCTGTAAACGGATTTGCTGGACAACTCCTGTAAAAGTTTCGTCGGGATACGCATCCACGTTGAAAAAAACCGGTTGACCTATTTTTATCTGGCCTATATCTGCTTCATCAACATTTGCCTGTAATTGCATTTTTTTCAAATCATTTGCAATCGTGAAGAGTGTAGGAGTAGTGAAACTTGCTGCTACTGTCTGACCCACGTCCACATTTCTTGAAATTATTATACCGCTGATAGGAGCCACTATAGTGGCAAACTTCAAATTTATTTTAGCCTTGGATAATTCCCCGGCTGCAGTTTGTACTGTATTTTGCGCTGTTTTATATGTGCTTACCTGTATATCAAAATCACTCTGTGTAATTAAATGTTTTTCGATTAAAATTTCATTTCTTTCATAATCTCCTTTTATCTGTATTAATTGTGTCTGAGCTTTTGCTAAATTAGCATTAGCTTCATCCAATGAAACTTGCAAACTCCTTGTATCGAGTAATGCAATTACCTGCCCTTCCTTTACGACATCATTGTAATCGACAAATATCTTTGATATTACACCCGATACCTGCGTACCTACAAGCACTGTTTTTAATGCATTAACCGTACCTGTGGCTGTTACCAAAATTTGAATATCACCAAGTTCAGGTTCTATTGTGTTAAATGCAACTTTTGTGTCTTTTTGCCCTATCCATATAATATATGCAGTAACTGATACTGCAAGAATGACAAAAATAGAAATCACAATAATTATAGTGCGTTTTTTCATTTTTAAACATTTTCTAAAAATTTTTAAAACAATTATTCCTTTTCGTTTTGTTACAAATTTTTACTGAAATTAAGGTTTATTTTACCGCATTTATATTTACATTTTCTGCTTCGGTATGTTCAGTATTAATATCTTTTAGCGGAATTCCCGCCAGGTGCCATTCAAATTCATTCATATCGAACAGAGATATGAATTCGGAGATTAAGTCAGGTCCCTGCTGATTTTTCAGAGTATATGAATAATCGTTTGTTTTTATTTCTGTAATTCCATCATCTTTAATTTTCTTATCTTTTTCTTCCAGCACACAGAACCAATAATCTGCGTTTTTCCAGCAAGGNNTCTTCTTCTTCATCAACATTCCAGCATATAAGCAGAGGATAACCTTTATCCAGATACTCCTTTGCTTTATCGGTATTCTTTTCAAACTCTAAAATTTCCAAATTATCAATAGTCTGAATATATTTTTTCATATCCTCCCAATCGGTTCCTTCTGCTGTGGTATTAATATTCTGTTTCAGTTCTTCATACGTAACGTCCTTACCATAAAAATCCAGAAGCATTTTAACGGATGCGATACCGCAATCTGCTTGTGTTTTCATTAATTCTTTATCAATTGTTTTTTCTATCCAATTTTCCGTTTGAACAGTTTTTTCCTGCCCTTTCCTGATTGCTGAATATGTAACTGTTACGGCAAGCAGGACAAAAACCGAAATTATTATTGCAATAGTTCGTTTTTTCATTATTAAATTTCATTTACAAGAGTTTTTAAAACATCTGCTTCCTCTCTTTATTTAACTTTTTATTTTTTCATATAATCTCAATTGCTTTTTCAAAATATATATTCTTTCCTGCTGCTTATTTCTTCTCTTTACCTTTATCATTACCGCTTTGCTTGTTCTGATTATTATTTCCTTTTTGCTGACT
>PMIW01000119.1 GCA_003158365.1 Ignavibacteriota bacterium
TTTATAACTTTAAAAACTTTATAACTTGACGAACTTGACAAACTTATCAGCAGAGTTCGAACACATAAAAATTCATTTCTTTTCCTCTCCATTCTCCGCTTTGCAACCCTGCTTTTCTGCACAGACTTGAAAGGAAATCTTCCGGACTTGAAAAATGTTCCCATACCTGCGGCAGATAGACGGCACGATGCCCGTATTTTTCGAGTATCACACCTTTATCAATAATTTTTTCAAGAAGGTCATTTTCGTTTTTATATTTTAAATCTTCGGGTTCCGTCAAAACGGAAACCTCATAATTTAAAT
This sequence comes from Ignavibacteriota bacterium, assembly GCA_003158365.1. Lineage (GTDB taxonomy): Bacteria > Bacteroidota > Ignavibacteria > Tepidaquicellales > Tepidaquicellaceae > FEN-1279. Next base: position 304 of record PMIW01000119.1, read on the forward strand.
CGGGCAGTTCGTTTTCGGTGATAGGTTCAAACCTATAATCACGGCTTGAAGCGCTGATTGCATTGTCAATAATGCTGTCAAAAAGATTTCCAACCGGCTCGATGGTTCCAATGCAGCCGCGAAGGTCAATATTATCTTTTATGGTAACAAAGCATGCAAGTTTCTTTTTCAGATTTTCAGGCGGATTCTCGACAAACAATTTTTTTCCTTCTTTTACAAATGTTTCGACGGTTTCCTTCGCAAGCTTTTCCATATATTTTTTATCTTCGCCTGTAAATAATTTTACTTCAGGTTCGTAAAAAACGATAGAACTGTAACCAACAACACTTTCTTTATCTTTTATTATATCACCCGAATTTTTATAATCGAGCAGTTTCACTTTCCATTTTTTTCTTTTTGCAAGTTCAATCAAAGCCATTATTGCATAGGGAGAATCTATTTCCGCCTGCTTGATTCCTTCCGCATTTAAATTTAAAATGCAGTCAATGGAATAACCATCAAGCTTTTTAGCTTCATCATAAGTATGGAAATGGCTTAAATCCACAGATGCCACAATAACGGATTTATCATCATAATATTTTTCGAGAACCTCCGAGAACTCTTTGGAATCAACTCTTCCGACGATTATGGGTATTAATTCGAAATTTCCGAGGACCCTCTGCAAAAAAGGAATTTCAATTTCAATAGAATGCTCCCCGTAATCCGCTTCTTCTACATTTACAATTGTACTTTCTTTTAAAATATTTTTAATGCAGTCGGATACTTTAATTTTTCCGAGCGGTGAATTATAATAATCGTATTCGGAAACCGATGCGCCTTTTAAAGGATATTTGTGAGCAGTGCCAAGCACGAAAACTTTTTCGGTTTTATCGCTTAACTGCTTGAAAGAATATGCGGCAGTCCGGCCTGAATACATGTAACCTGCATGCGGGACAATTATTGCTTTCACATTTAACTTTTCTTTCTTTACAAATTTGAGATACCCGTCCAGCTCATCAGCAAGTTCGACAGGGTCATCGCTGTACCACGTTCCCGCGCAATGAGGTTTTCGTATTTTCATGATTTTAATTATTTACGAAATTAATTATTCCGATTAAAAATAATTGCTTATGATAAATATTAAAAATTAAATATTAAAATTAAAATTACTTTAAAATAATTCGCACCCGAAGTCATTAGATTTATACATTTCCGACATATACATACTTGATATATTCTTTCGCAATCTTTTCGAATTTCTTAATTGTTGAAACAGGCGTGGATTCAAATTCCAGCTTATATCTCGGAAACGACCGTGAAATATGAAAAGCCACTTCATCGCCGAGAGATTTAACAAATTTACACATTTCAACAAACTCGCTTTCGTCATCGTTGAAGCCGAGTATTAGAAGAAATGTTACTTCTAAATGTTTTTTCTCTTCAACAATTATTTTAAGTGTGTTTAAAGTAGTCTGCAAATCACCGTTGCAAATCTTTTTATAAAAATCATTATTGAATGCTTTTAGGTCAATGTTAAATGCATCGATATAATTTATCAATTGCCTCAGCGGTTTCTCGTTAATCTGTCCGTTCGAAACGGAAACTGTTTTCAGTCCGTTAACCTTGCAGAGTTTTGCAATGTCGAGCATGTATTCAAAAAATATCGTTGGTTCATTATATGTGAAAGCTACAAATTTGATATTTTTGTCAATGCAGGTCTGTACTATCTTTTCGGGATTAACGTCATCAATGAATTCGAATTGCTTGGCTTCGAATTCCTGGCTTATATCATAGTTCTGGCAGAACTTGCAGTCCAGATTGCATCCGTAAGTTCCGATGGAAAGAATTGCCGAGCCCGGATAAAAATGATACAGGGGTTTTTTTTCGATTGGGTCGATGTGAATTGCCACGGGCTTTTCGTACACAAGCGAATAAAGTTTACCCTGCACGTTTTCCCTTACATCGCATACACCCGTTTTGCTTTCGGATATAACACAGCCTTTGGGACATAATGTGCATTTTACTTTTTCGCTGTCGAGGTGCTCGTAATATAATGCTTCTTTCATTTTTATTATTACCTATAATAATATTACTTATTATTCCAATTCTTTTAAATCCTCATCAGTAGATTTATCCAGCAATTTCTGGTTAATAGTTTTCGTCGGTTTTACTCCAAGCGACTTAAGATTATCTACCCGCCTGACTATATTACCGGTACCTTTAGATAATTTATTCATTGATTCAGTATAATACTTTTTTGAATCATCTAATTTATTTCCTAATATAATTAGGTCATCAGTAAAACTTACAAACTTATCATATAACGCCCCGCTTTGTCGCGCAATTTCGAGTGCGTTTTTATTTCGATTTTCCTGCTTCCATATATTATCAATCGTCCTGAGTGTTGCAAGTAAAATAGACGGACTTACAATCACAATATTTTTTTCGAATGCATCATTCCATATCGAAATATCAGCCTGAGATGCAATTGCCATTGCGGGCTCGATTGGCACAAACATAATCACAAAATCCATGCTTGATAAGTCATAAATATTCTGGTAATTTTTTTTACTCAGTTCTTTAACGTGATTGCGAATTGAATTTATGTGGTCGCTCAGTGCAATTTTTCTCAATGCTTCATCTTCGGTTGAGCAAAATGTTTCGTATGCAGTCAGAGAAACTTTCGAATCTATAATAATGTGCCTGCCTTCGGGAAGATTAATTATCACGTCTGGTTTTTGCCTTTTTCCTTCTTCGCCTGTGAATGTAGACTGAACGCTGTATTCTCTGTCCCTTGCAAGTCCGGATTTTTCCAAAATGCTTTCCAGAATAAACTCGCCCCAGTTTCCCTGTGTCTTCGATTCACCTTTTAATGCATTCGTAAGGTTAGTTGCATCCTTGCTCATCTGCTGGTTTAAATCATTAAGGCTTTTTATCTGTTCGGCAAGCGATGCCCTCTGCTTTGTTTCATCGGAGTAAACTTCATTTATCCTGCTTTCAAATAATTTTATTCTCTCGCCAAGTGGTTTTAAAATCTGGTCTATGTTATCCTTATTCTGCTGTGTGAACTTGCTGCTCTTCTCGTCAAATATCCTGTTTGCAAGATTTTCGAATTCTTTCGCAAATTTCTCCTGCAAGCTCTGCAATTCCTCTTTCTGTTCCTGAAGTTTCTCCCTTAATCCTGCACTGACTGTACTTTCGCGGGATAATTCATTATTAAGAGAAATTTCCTTTTCCTTTAATATCGAATTCTCCTGCTCGAGTTTTCCGATGGATTCTTTCAGCAAACTGCTTGTTCCTTCGGTATTTTTTGCCGTAAGTTTAGCTATTAAAAATCCCAGCAGTATACCGACTGCAAGTCCTATTACTAAAAATATTATATCCATGATGTTTTTTATTCGTTCAAATTAAAATATTTATTCCTTTGCATTTCTTTTATTCAAATCCAGCCACTGGCTTCTTGTTAAAAAGCTTTCATCTACATTCGATTCCATTTCCTTAAACATCTCAAAAGGAATCGTAAATGTCAGCATATTTTTGTCAATATATTTCCTTGCTGAAATATCAAAAAATCCGATAGTTGCTTTCGGATTTTCTTTTTCCTCTTCGGAATATCCGTACAGAATTGACTGGCATCCCGCGCAAAACGGTGCCAGGACATTCATATTATTTTCCCTGTCATAATTTGAAAGCACGACCAGGGCAGAAAGCTGGTCAGGATTCACAAGCATAATAATCATTTCAGGTTTATCTGTAAGATTCAACTGTTCGAGCGGTCTGAATATTACATATTTCTCGGGAATATTTCTTATTGGCAGAGAATCGACAAATTTAAGAGCAAGTTCGGGAGTTTTGATGTAGCATTCACCTTCGCTTAAAAATCTCGACCTTATTTTTTCCTTATCATAATCCTCAGTCCCCCGGGATAAAAGATGCTCTATCGGAAAATTCTCCTGCTCATAAGCATTCCCGAATCCCAGTCCGGTACCACCGCCTACGCAGCCGTAAGTGTTCCTGTCGAAATATGCAGTCCTGCCTTTTGCAGCCGCAACGAGCATAGAAGCTACGCATCCCCAGCTGTGTTCCTTGAATCTCAAACCCTCTTCGGGGTCTATATCGGATAATATCACCGCAACCGGCTGGGTTTTTAAATCCAGTGCTTTTGAAATTTTACTGTTCATTGTAAATTCTCTTTTTATCTGTGAATTTAAAATTCTTATTTATTTTAAGTAATGCAAAATAAAATATGTATTTTTAAACTTTAAAAAAAATTTTGTGTTATTAATATAAAAATTAGAATCATCGCAAATTTCATTCTTTTTGATGCTTTTAGATGTTATATTTTCATAATAATTAAATACTTGAACATGGAAACAAATCAATTCTCCAAAGAGGAAATCAAATTAATCCAGTATAGTTTCACTACACTCACGGCAAAATCCAAGCACGTAGGAGAAAAATTTTACAAGCGTCTTTTCGAGGCAAGTCCCGAAATGGCAGGACTTTTCAAGGGTGACATGAAAGAGCAGGCAGGGCATTTAATGCGAATGGTAAAAACGGTAGTGGAAGGACTGAACAATCCGCAAATAATTTTACCTGCAATTCAGGACCTCGGCAGGAGGCACCAGGAATACGGAGTAGAGGCAGAACAATATAAAATGTTCGGGGATTTACTAATATCAGTGGTAGAAGAAGAACTCGGAAATGATTTTAATACTGCCACAAAAAAAGCCTGGCAAAAACTTTATGATTTATTGGCAGATGAAATGAAGAGCAATCATTATGTGAGTAAGTAAAGTTTATTTATAAATCTCGTTCCCAAACTCACCATGGCGGATCGTGGATTCAGTTTGGGAACGAGAAACAAAAATCCTCGTTACGAAGCTGGGGCTTCGTAACGAGGATTAAAAAATAGTGCCAATACTTTATAACTTTAAAACTTTATANNGCGGGGTCGGCCACGGATTTCTGGCTCATACTGCCTTTCATCATTTCGATTGATTTGTATTCATTCTTTTCCATCCACTGCTCAAGCTCTTTCAGTATTTCTGTAATTCTTTCTGTTCCGTTTGCAAGAAGTTCGGAGCACATCATTGCAACATCGCTTCCAACCATCATTGCTTTCAGCACATCCTGGTAAGTGTGTATTCCGCTTGTCGTAGCAAGGCTGGCTTTCACTTTTCCGTAAAGAGTAGCAACCCATCTC